>CAYMFX010000202.1:0-3764 GCA_964389845.1 uncultured Ruminiclostridium sp. | reverse complement strand
ATACTCTCTCTGTTTTTTGAGAGCGTATTAGGAGTCGCCTTGCGACTGTGATATCGTGACCAAATAGATTTGGACATTCACAAGGATTTTGAAATATTGGCATTCATAGATATGTAATATGACACACTGAAAATAGATATCATCTTAACTTAACGTTTCTCATATTATGCGGATTTTCCACATCTCAAACTGAACTCTAAGGGTTCAGATTTCAACAAGTATTCAATCTAATTGCTGTTATGCCATCCTATAATTATATCTCGTGCCACTTTACATTCACCTTTCATCACTAACTATTAATCGTAATTTATCGTTGGATTTTTCCTTTAATAATTCTTCAACAGTCTTATAAACGTTTTCAATAAAATTTAGATCCATCATATAATCTCTACTTTGGAAGCCTAATTCTGAGAATCTTTCATTAATTAGTCGTATGTTTTTCCAATGAACGATAAAATAGCAATTTAATAAACTTCTAGCGTCAAAAATATCTTTTACTTCAAAATCAAAAATGAAATCAGGTGACATTTTTTCTATGGGAATAAATTTCATTATGTTAGCACTTATATTTTCGTCCTGTGTTTGTGTAATATATGAACCTAGCATCATATGATAATAGTCAATATTGTTTTTATCAAGGTGTTTGAAGAAAAATTTTGAAAAACACTGTGAATTTTTTTTGGAAATTTCGCACACAAAAAGGGTTGAACCATTAAAAAAACACCAATAATTACGTTTTTGTCCAATAAAATTAACTATCGATGATATAGCAGATTGCATTTTATTATGTTCCAAGGCCAATTTTTCAAGATAAGGCACGACATGAAAAAATGCGTAACCTGTGCGGCAGCGATGATAGACAGGGGAAGCGTCGGTGAGGCAAAGGAATATCTCGAAAAAACCGCTCATGAAAAAGTTGGAAAAAGAATCACGGGTATGGGATAAAAACGGTGAAGGAGTTGGCGGAAAAATATGAGGGAATGTATGATTTTTTATGTGAGAAAGGCGAGTTTACCGCCGACATTTGGCTGAAAATTTTAGAATAATTTAAAAAAATATACATCTTGTGCAGAATTTCGACATCTTGTGCAAAAGCTATTGCATTTTTATATTAATTCGGTTAACATTTACTCAAAAGGGAGTGATTGTCCACAACCTGCTTTATCTGAGTAGAGGCAGTGTCCCAAGTGTTTTCGATTGCTCCCGCAACATCACCGCCGCCCTCAGCAAAAGCGCAGACGGAAAGTGAAGCCACAGCCACTGCAATCACGAAAATTAAGCCGATAACATTTATAATTTTCTTTTTCATAATAATAAAATCCTTTCGCAATATATTTTGTTTTAGTAGGCAGGGGCGACATGCCAATCACTGAACAAATTGTCCTTAATTGTAACGCTATCTGTCAAATTCATAGACAGCATTCCCGCAGGACACCAGCAATCCAATGCCCAAGTATACACTTTGTATTCGCCGTCGGGAAACCACAGCGGTGAAAAATGCGTCCGATTATTGTAGGTGCTGTAAATATTTTTCTTAAACTCCAAAGCATTATTTGAAGTAGCTTCAAGCAGTCTCCAATAGGTTTTGTAATAAAATTCGGGGAAATATGCAACCGCATTTTGTAAAGAAGTATGCTCACCGTTTCCGTAAACAGAACCGACTACCTTTTCATTGATCCCATACCCCGATTTCATGGTTTTCCCGACAGCGGTGGGATTTTTATCATCAGGCTTGATACTCATAGAGGCACTCATTGACACGGAATAGAAATTACAGTAAAATTCCCATTTTCCGTGATCCTCCCATTCGCCGTAGTCGTACCAATAACCGTAATCCTCCCAATAACCGCCGCCGTCACCATCGTCTATCCATTCCCAATCCGATACCCACTGCCAATCCTCAACCCACACCCAATTCGGAATCCATCTCGCATTCCAAACGCCCCACGCCGCCGAGGTCCTCTGAGGCTTACTCGGAACACTCACCGCTCGGAATCCGTCGTTGCGGTCATCGGCTGTGGGATCGGGCGGAGGATTTTCGTCCAAGTCTATGATATTTGCGGTAATATCGGTCATGCTTGCACTTGCGTCGCCCTCCACCTCAACATGAATCCTAACTGTCTGCTTTGTTTTGGGAGTGTGCCATTTTACCCATACAAGCTGCGAAGCACCTTCGGGGAACACAACATTTCCAACGGTGTAGCATTTGTTTTTGATATAAAATCGCACCGTCACGGGATTGTCGGGAGTATGTTCGCTGCCGCTTACCGTAATGCTTGTATAAACATCGGTGTCAACACGATATTCATAGTCGCTGCCCTCGACTTCGATTTCTTCCTTTTCCTTAAACGAAACAATACCGATGCCCAAAAAATTGATTATATCGCTGTCGGTAACCTGTGAAGTGGTTGAACCAGACCATGCCCGATAGCCCAAATCGTCCTCTTCCAAAAACATAGCAAGCGGCAAATTTTTATGAGACAGCGGAGCAAATTTTCGTATCAGATCCCCATCTGTCTGCATATTGTACAGTGCAGCCTCGGTAGCGGTCATCGCAGTTCTTACGCCATTGTAAGTTATATACATAATCGGCTCAAGCATCAGCTTGTAGTCGCCGCCTATCAATTTATCGTAATCGAATCCGAGGTGATTTGAAATACCCTTTACCACCTGCTCGTCGGTAAAATAACTGCGGATTTCCTCAATATCCGCAAACAGAGATTCGCCGTCGGAGATTATTACGGGAAGCGGAGGAACGGGGGTTTTACAGTTATAATTTTCCGTGCTTACCGAAAGTGAAGCGCCGCCGACATATTCGATTTTGCATTTTTTGCCGAAATGGAAGGAGATATCGCTGACATTTGTATTGGAATAATCTATCGAATTGGATTTTACCGCGCCCGTCTCGGAATCGACTATAGTAACTCTGACACCGTCATTCACAAACGATAACGCCGTAAAGGTTTCGGGAGTCATTTTTATTCCCGCCGACTTCAAGGTGTTTTCCAAGCGTGACTTTTTATACTTGTCCATTGGGATAATTTTTCCGATTCTCGCCGCAATCCCCAACATCACAGCTTCAATGGATTTCGACAGCTTTTTGTCGTTCCTGTCCGTATTCATAACCGCCTTGGAGGTTTTGAGATAAGGGATTTTAAACGCATTTGCAAGAAGCATAAACAGCCCTATGAAAAGCAAAACGCCGAATATAAATAATAAAAATTCCATTTATGCGCCCCCTTATCGTTTGTATTCTATCGGCTTGGTCAACTTAATAACGATTGCCGTTGAAATAAAAATCCCTACAGCCGAAATTGCCAGCACGATCTGTCCGACAACCGTATTCATAAGGCTGTTAAACCATGCTTTGTTAAGCATATACAACAGCGGCACGTTTCCGATAACAAGAAAAGCCATCGAAATAAATTCCTTGCGAGGACCTGTTATCAGATACTCCAAATCGGCGTTTACAACACGCATATCGGATAGCTTATTCACGATAGGCGTTAAGGTGGATTTTAAGCTGCGGTCGCTCTGGCAAAGAATAAGGCTGTCGCACCATTCGTGAAACACCTCGTTGTCAATTTTGGCTTTCATATCCAAAATAGCGGCGGTGATGTCGGGATTGGATAATTTTATTCGGCTTATGAAATTTTCAAAAACCGCCTTAACAGGCGCATTCAGGTAGTGGACATTTTCCTCGATTGATGTTATAATATCCTCATTACGAAGATAAGCGGTAGTAATAATCGACAACGCCGTTT
>CAYMFX010000201.1:0-3779 GCA_964389845.1 uncultured Ruminiclostridium sp. | reverse complement strand
CTGACAAAAAAGATTTTTTCATCACACTATAATTCCCCAAATTTCAACACAAAACTACTTTAATGTTCATAATTCGAAGATTATCAACATTTTTGTTTTTTAACTTAACAAATTTTAACAAAATTTCAAGTACCACGCTCAATTTTGATTTATTTTAATATCCACTACTTCAATCAAGGGTTCTTTTAAATTATAAAATTCACTCGCATCTTCTGAAATAAGAACGCCAAATGATAGATCAGGATTCATAAATAAAATCACTTCTGCAATTAATTTATTTTCAGGATCAAGGTGTATAATAAGCATATGGAGATTTATATTTCTTGCAATTTGTAAATCATCTCTTATACGAGGAGATATCATACAAACACCTGAAAATTTTGGACATTCATCTTTCATTTTTCCATCAATTGCATTTTTTAGATACTGTTGAATTTCTCTTGCACGTGAATCTTTTAAGTATATATCTCCCAATTTATATACAGCATATTCAAAGGCTATTTTTAATGCTTCCAAACAAAAACGATTATACTCCACACTAAAATCATATTTAACCTCTGGACGATAAAAATTTCTTTCTACCTGGTCAACTTTATTTAAAGCCTCTTGTATTCTATTTTCGGACATATTCATTCTGGAAAGTTTCTTTTTTATAATTTTTTTTGCCTCATCTTTTGAAGAAGCCACTATTCTGACTTTGTCGCCTTCTTGCTCAATATATGGAACAACAGTTGGCTGAAAATTTCTATCTACTCTGATTAGATGACCATCTTTATCTGTTCCTTCCTTGAATGCATTGGGGATTTCGCCGCTCTGTCCTTTTAATCCAAGACTTTGTCTTATTATTTTTAGAAACATGTGATTTACAAAATAATTATCAACATATGTTCCCAATCCACTATTGCAACTCTTGCAAACATTAAATAATTTCAAAGTTTCATTACCAAGTGCCTCTGGGATAATATGTTCTTCTGTCCAGCAATTATTTTTATCAAATTCATTTTCTGTCTTCCCGCAAAATATACATTTTTCCATTTTATATTTACTCCTGTTATAATATATTTACTGGCAATCCACTCAAAATAAGAGTGATAGACGGTACTCAAAGTTTAAGCTATAATGAAAGCAGTAATTGGATCGATGTTTTTACCCCTTGTACTAAGTGCCAGTGCGAAAGGCTGTCATTTATGCTTGCATTGTAGCGTTCGGTTAAGCAGGTCGAGCCGCCATAATCGGTGAGTTCATATCACTCAACAGTCTGGATAGGCGATGAGTTTAAGCATAGTCCTCACAATTACAATAATAAAGGCAAAGGAGAAATGCAATGAACACAGTAGGTATTAATGTTTCCAAGAGAAAAAGCACGGTTGCTGTAATGCAGCCCTTTAGGGGAGGAGTCTGAATTCACCTTTCTATAAACTTACTAGTACTTAGAAAAGTTTGTTTAATCAATAATAGGGTATAGTCTTTTCAATTTAATTCTTGCATCGGAAGTGGTAAATTGCCAATCGACTTTAGAATAATTGGAATTGCGTTTTGTACACCAAGCTAAAACTTCAGCTTCAATTTTATCTTTATTAGCGAGATAATCAGACAAACATTGACGACTCATAATACCTATTTCTATTTCTGCCATATCAAGCCAACTTGCATGTTTCGGAGTGTAATGTATTTCAAGCTTTTTTGCTAACCGTCTTGCTTTTTCAGGCGGAAATGCAGTATATAGCGACGCAATGGAATGAGTGTTTAGATTATCCACTACAAGAACAATTTTTTCACAATTCGGATAATATTCATCTTCAAGCATTTCAATACAATTTGCAAAATCGGTTCTCTTCCGTGAATCTGTTATCATTACATGCCGCTGACCTGCTAACGGTTCAAATATCATGAATAGATCAACTACACCATTTCGACGATATTCATAATCTACCTTTTTAGGTTCACCCGGTTTTACAGTTATTGGCACACTTGTTTCTTCAATCAGCTGCCTGCTTGTTTCATCAAGACACACAACCGGATACAATGGATTATACGGACGTTGATAAACGTCCAATATATCCTCCATTGCTGCTACGAATTCTGATCCCGCTTTTGGAATACACCATTCTTTGACAAGCCAAGGCTTAAGTTCGCTTTTTTTAAAGTAGTTCCAACTGCTGTAGCCGAAATGGAGTCAATTACTTTTAATTCCACAAGCTTATCTGCAATCATTTGCAGTGTCCATTTACTGCTTCCCTCAGGTGCTTCTGAACACGCAATAGCTAACATTTGTGCTTCGACTTCTCCTGTCACTTTATGATGACGGTTAAGCTGCTTTTGACGCTCCAAGGCACTTTCCAAACCATTTTCCACAAAACGTTTTGCAAGTAAACTTATTGTTCTTTCTGCAACTCCATACGCTTCTTTTCTTTCTGAACCCGTCCACGCCTTTTTGCCGTCTAACTCGTCCAATTTCAGCAGTATTTGGACATGTTTGATTTTACTTGCTGAGTTTTTCCCTTTATTTATTATTTCTTCAAGAATTTTTCGTTCGTCTTCCCTTAATTCCATATGATATTTACGTGGTCTCATCTACATCACCTCGTAAATATTATACCATATCTTTTTTAATTTTTCAAACTTTTTGAATTACTAGTCCTTTTTGTTATAGGACAATGTTTTTTAGAATATACCATGTGGAAATCATAACGACTAAAAAGTCCCAATTTATTATTTTTCACTTTTTATTCTCGATTTTTGCTTCATATTAAGATGCAAATCAGAAAACTAAAAAACTGAAAAATATAAACAGCAAATCGTCATTTGTTGTTAGATCTTTGAGATTCAAATTTCGACAGACGTTTCAACCTCGCCCTTTAATTTGTTTAAAATGTTTTTTGCCTTTCCACTAAGTAATACCAATTGACTATCTTTTTCAAGTTGAATCCTCTCATAGTAAGAAAGGGGAAAAGAACGATCATTAAAAGTTATTGCCTCAACATCCTCAACAGAATAATCTCGGATGCTTTCTTCAAATAGTTTAATGATGTTGTATAATAAAACTTGACACAATCCAATCAATTGAATTACAATAAAAAAGAAAGGAAGGTGTCAGGCATGGGACAGGCAAGGACATACACAGAAGAGTTCAAGGCGCAGGCTATAAAGCTTGCAAAAGAGGTAGGAAGTAAGCGAGCGGCAGAAGAACTCGGAATACCGAAAAACACTTTAGGTACTTGGCTTCACAAGGCGAAAACGGGAGAAGTGGATCCGGGTGCAGGAAAACAAGCACCGGAGACAGCTCTAATACTAATTATTGATTAAGAGTGGACAAGTCACAAAACCTATGATATAATATAGTAGGGTGATTAAAATGAAATTTAAATTCAATAAACAGCAACAAGCGGAAATAATAGCAGCACGCAAAAGAAATAGAAATAAACGAATAGAAAAAAGATTGGAAGTGTTGGAGCTTCGAAGCAACGGCGTAAGCCAAAAAGAAATATCAGAAAAAACAGGATTTCACCGCTCGCATGTATGTAATTTAATTAAAATGTATTTTGAAAAAGGATTACAGGCGATAACTGAAATTAACTATCCGGGAAACAGAAGAAACATCAGTTTTGAAGAAGAAACCGAGATTCTCGAACAATTCAGGGAAAAAGCCGAAAAGGGACAGATAATAGATATACGAGAAATAGAGAAGGCATATCAGGAAAGGGTTGATCACTCTATAAGCCCTGCACAAATATACTGCGTTCTCAAAAGGCACGGTTGGCGTAAAATTATGCCAAGAA
>CAYMFX010000200.1:0-3832 GCA_964389845.1 uncultured Ruminiclostridium sp. | reverse complement strand
TATCTCTGGAGCAGGAAGTGGGTAGAGGTGGAAAGCACTCCGTCAAGAGTGGAAAGCCTGTCGGAAACGAACATAGCCACATCCTTGAGAGTTGCGCCTTTTATTGTAACGCCAAGGTCAAAGCCGCCGCTCATAAGCTGAACGGTGTCCACCTCGTCATATTGAGCGATAATTTTGGCAATGTCGTCAAATCCGCATTCCACTTGTGGCGAAACCTTCACCTCGATAAAAGCGGTAACAGCGTTGCTGTCCAACTTTTCCTCATTGAGAATGGCTGAATAACCGATAATAATTCCCTCCTCCTCCAGCTGCTTTATCTGCTTAGCCACCTCCTCGGGAGTTGTTCCGAGAATATTGGCTAACTGCTCATCAGACAGCCTTGCATTTTCTCTCAGTAAGTCAACTAAAGCCTTCATAACCTTTTCCTTTCGTTTTAAGTGAGTTTTTGCCTTTTATTTTTATGGGGATTTTTCCCGTCATATTTTAATTGCAATGGGATTTCGGCGATCGAAGTAATAAATCCTGTCGAAGCCGCAGCTTTTAATCATTTTTATTCCTTCCGCAACACCTCTGCCCAAATGCTCTGTTCTGTGAGCGTCGGAGCCAACGGTAATTATTTCGCCGCCAAGCTCCTTGTACATACGGACGTACCTTTCATCGGGCAAAGGCTTTCCGATTTTCTGAAACAATCCGGATGTGTTCACTTCAATGCCCATATTGTTTTTAATAAGAGTGCCGAAAATCTTTTTAATAATGCTTTCGTATCTGTCCATATCGATTTCTATGCCGAAGTCACCGCAAATGTATCTCAGCGGGTAGGTAAGGTGTCCCAAAACATCGAACCTGCCCCATTCTGCCATTTCCAAAAGCTCGTTAAAGCATATCGTAAGGATTGATTTTCTTGTAGTCCAAATAATAAAAATCCTCCCACCCCTTAACCATATGACAAGAGCCGATGATAAATTCAAAATCATAGCTTTCAAGCATACGGTTTGTAAGCTCCAAATCGTGCAGCGGCTGTCCCAATTCCACTCCGTAGTGCATATCCAACCTATCCCGATATTCATTAATCAGCTCGGGAACCAGCACCGAGGACTGTCTTACAGGCTCCTCGTACAAAAATTCCTTATCGTAAAACTTGTTTATCTCCAAGTGGTCGGTAACGGTGTAGTGTTCAATGCCAAGCTGAGCCGCTCTTTCCGTCATTTCCCTAAGAGTGTTTATTCCGTCGGGAGATTGGGAGGAATGGTTGTGGCTGTCGGCAGGTATAATGCCCATATAGCACGCTCCTTTCATAGGTAAACTATATTGTACCACAAAAATTGAATTTTGTCCACAATTTTTTCCGTATGACTTCCCACCCAATGATAAAAAAATATCTTGATTTTCTAAATATACCGTGTTATAATTATTGAGTATATTTTGAGTGTACCGTATACGGTGTATTATATTCAGAATATAATTTATCAATTTAAAGCGATAGAAAAAACAAAGCAGGAGGCATACAATGAATTATAACATTAAAGAGGTTTCTTCCCGCCTTAAGGCTACAAGAGAATATCTCGACATAACCGAGGAGTTTATGGCTGAACACACCAGCACCGACGTAGATGAATACAAAAGCTTTGAAAACGGCGAAAAGGACTTCTCACTTTCATTTCTTAACTCGGCGGCTGAAGCCTTGGGAATTGAAATGATCGAGCTTTTAACGGGTACCGAACCGAAGCTGCAGACTTATACCGTTGTCAGAAAAGACAACGGTCTGCCCATTGAAAGACGAATCGGATTTACTTATCAGCATATGGCTTATTTGTTTAAGAACAAGAAGATAGAGCCCTTCGTTGTGGAGGCTCCTTATTCCGAGGAGGATCTGAAAAAGCCCATTCACCTTTCAGTACATGACGGACAGGAAATGGATTACATTATTTCCGGTCAGCTGAAATTTATTATTAACGACCATGAGGAAATTTTAAGCGAGGGAGACTGCGTTTATTACAACAGCAAAAATCCTCACGGTATGGTGGCTTACGGCGGTAAAGACTGCAAATTCCTTGCCGTACTGATATAATCGGAATATAAACAAAAGAAAGAAGGACAAAAAGATGGAACAGGTATTGGATTACTACAAGAAATTCGTCAACGAGGGCTTCGACAGCAGCGGCGTGCTGAACAAATTTGAAATAAACTGCCCCGACAACTACAACTTCGGCTACGATATTATAGATAAGTTTGCCGAGCTGGAACCTGACCGTCCCGCAATAAAGTGGGTAAATGTAAAGGGTGAGAAAAAGGAATTTACCTACGGTGATATTTCAAGGCTGTCAACACAGGCGGCTAACCTTTTTGCCTCTAAGGGAATCAAAAAGGGCGATATGGTCACTTTGGTGCTTAAAAGAAACTATCAGTTCTGGTATGCGATAATAGGTCTTATCAAATTGGGGGCAATAGCTATTCCCGCTACCCACCTTCTCACCACTCACGACTTTACCTACCGCTTTGAACAGGCGGACGTCAAAGCTGTTGTCTGCACTCACGACAACCCGGAGCTTAAGCAATACATTGACGAAGCGCAAAAAGAAATAAATTGGAAATTTAAAGGCAAGTTTATATGCAGAGGCGGCGCTGACGGAGACTGGACAGACTTTGACGAGGAGATAAAGAAACAGCCCGAAACAATGGAAAGAGTAGACACCAACTGCAATGAAATAATGCTGAACTACTTCACCAGCGGCACCACAGGCTACCCCAAAATGGTAATTCACAATCACAAATATTCACTCTGCCATATCCAGACCGCAAAGCATTGGCACAACATAGACCCCAACGGGCTGCACCTTACAATCTCCGACACAGGCTGGGGCAAAGCGGCTTGGGGAAAGCTTTACGGACAGATGTCCTTGGGCTGCTGCATCATGGTATACGACTTTGATAAATTTATCCCCGGGGATATGCTTAAAATAATGCAGGACTACAAAATAACCTCCTTCTGCGCACCGCCGACCATGTACCGTTTCTTTATAAAGGAGGGCATGGAAAACTACGATTTAAGCAGTCTCAAATACTCCAACACCGCCGGAGAAGCATTAAACCCCGAGGTGTTCAACAAGTGGTACGAATTTACGGGCTTAAAGCTTATGGAGGGCTTCGGTCAGACTGAAACCACCTGTATGCTTGCCAACTTAGTGGGAATGACTCCCCGCCCCGGCTCCATGGGCAAGCCTACGCCCCTTTACGATGTGGATATTGTTGACGACGACGGAAAACCCGTCCCGGTAGGCGAGGTTGGCGAGATTGTCGTAAGAGCCGAAAGAGGAAAGGACGGTCTTTTCGATTCATATTACAAGAATCCCGCTCTTACCGACGAAGCGTGGCACGACGGACTTTACCATACCGGCGACACTGCATGGAGGGATGAGGACGGCTATTATTGGTATGTTGGGCGCAACGACGATGTAATAAAAGCAAGCGGCTACCGTATAGGACCCTTTGAGATAGAAAGCGTTCTCGTTACCCACCCCGCAGTCCTCGAATGTGCAATAACAGCTGCTCCCGACCCAATAAGAGGACAGGTTGTAAAGGCAACGGTTGTTCTTGCAAAGGGCTATACCGCAAGTGAGGAGCTTAAAAAAGAGCTTCAGAATCATGTTAAAAAGAATACCGCTCCTTATAAGTATCCTCGTATTGTCGAATTTGTAGACGAGCTGCCCAAAACAATCAGCGGAAAAATCAGACGTGTGCAGATAAGACAAGAGGACAATAAGAAGTAAGGCAACACCGCACAATGACCGCCTGACGGCTTTGACGCACATATGCTTGCGCTTTTTCCGTCATC
>CAYMFX010000199.1:0-3857 GCA_964389845.1 uncultured Ruminiclostridium sp. | reverse complement strand
AACGCAAGCGGCAAGCCCATTTATTTACAGGTATCCGACCAAATCAAAACGCTGATACTTGAAGGCAAGCTGAAGGAGAGAGATATGCTGCCGTCTATGCGAAATTTAGCATTGGAGCTTCGCATAAGCTTTATGACCACCAAGCGTGCTTATGAGGAATTAGAGCGGGACGGCTTTATCGAGTCGTACACGGGCAAAGGCTCGTTTGTGAAAGCGCAGAATGCGGAGCTTTTCCGTGAGGAGCAGATAAAGGCTATTGAGGCTCTGCTTGCCGAAGCGGGCAAAAGAGCGCAAAAAATCGGACTGACTATGGACGAGCTGCATGAGCTGCTTGATCTTGTAAACGGAGGGGAATAGTATGAACGAATATGTAAACGCCGTTGAGATATCCGGTGTTACCAAGAGGTATGAGGGCTTTACATTAGACAATATCAGCTTTGATGTGGCAAAAGGCAGCATTATGGGATTTATCGGACAGAACGGCGCAGGCAAAACCACCACAATCCGCAGTCTGCTCAACATCACTGATATTGACAGCGGAGAGATAAGGCTGTTGGGTTTAGATCATATCGGGGACGAGACTGAGATAAAAAAGCGCATTGCGGTGGTCTTTGACGAGCTTCCTTTCCATGACGTATTCAATGCGGCTGATATGGCACGAATATTTGAGGGACTGTACCCCGAATGGGATAACGTCACGTATTCGGCGTATCTTGACCGCTTTAAGCTGCCGCTCAAAAAAAAGATCGGGCAGTACTCCAAGGGCATGAAAATGAAGCTGCAAATCGCCTGCGCACTGTCCCATAATGCCGAGCTGCTTGTAATGGACGAGGCTACCACGGGACTTGACCCTGTTGTGCGTGACGAAATATTACATATTTTTATGGAGTATCTGCGTGACGGTGAACGTTCAATTCTTATGTCCTCTCACATAACGGGCGATCTTGAAAAGATAGCCGACAGCGTTACTTTTATCGATAAAGGCAGGATTCTTTTAACAGGCTGCAAGGATATTATACTTGAAACGCACGGAATTTTAAAATGCGGCAAGGACGAACTTGGAAATATTGATGGTGACGATATAATCAGCGTTCGCACAAATGAATACGGCACGGAAGTTATGGTTTCCGACCGCAGGAGCGCACAGAACAAGTACGGCGGGGCTGTGATAGATCCCGCAAGCCTTGACGATATAATGCTTTATTATGTCCACAAGGGCAAAATGGGGTGGTCGTGATGAAATTACGCTCGCTGATGTTTCGTGAGCTTCGGCTTTCAAGAAAAAGCATTATATTGCAATTTGGACTTCTGCTTGCGTGGATAGCACTGACATGGGGAATGCTGCTCTCATTGAACGCAAACGAAATTACGGGGGAAGAGCTGTCGGTAACTGCGGATATTATTAACATAATGACTGCGCTTATCGGAGCAATGTCCTTGCTTTTAGACGATGTCTTCAAAGCGGATATAAATTCGGGTTGGCTGACCTATTCATATACGCTGCCAATAACTCCCTTTGAACGCACTGCGGCGAGGTTTATCCGCAGAATCTCGGTAAGTCTTGCAGGCGCAGCACTAAGTCTATGCAATACCGCAGCGATATGTGCCTATACGGGAAAGAATTTTGGAGCAAATCATATCGTTTGGCATATGGTAATATTTTCGGCAATGATTCTTTGTTCTCTGCCAAACAATATTATTATGCTTAGGGTGCGAAGTCAATCGGAAATGAAAAAAGCGCATACATCTGCGGGTTTGGCGTTTACGGGACTTATCATCGTTATGACCTTCGCCATTTTTATTGTAAGCGATGTGGATCTTGCAAAACTTGCCGAAAGCGATTCCCTTTTCGAGCTTCCGGTGTTTACGTTCGAGGCATTCGTATGGTCAGTTCCGCTTCTGATTGCGATGACGGCAGCAAGCTTTTTTACGGCGTATCACAGCTTTAAATGGGCGTATCGCACTGCTGCAAAATCGGAAAAGGAAACTGCCGAAATCACTCAAACCGCACTTCCGACAAAAACCGACGGTGCGACAGGTTTGTTATATAAGGAATTGAAGCAAAACCGAACAGTGCTTATTCTTGCGGTGCTTGCTCCCATACTGCTGACTGCCTTTCCCTTCTGTTTTTCGATTATAAAATTTATTTCAAACAGCACCGACGCAAACGGGCTGTTCGAGGCAGCCACTAACGTCATTATACGAATGCTTATGTGCGTGTGCGGGATATTTGCTGTCAGCGGTTTAATGAGCGAGCTGTTCAAGGGAGACGACAAAAAGCTCTGGGCATATTTCGTCGTTTCCACGCCCCAAGGCGTAAAGGGCTTTTTGTACTGTAAATATGTAATAACAATTATGATGAACCTCCTTTATATGATTTCCGGAATCTTTGCAGATCATCTCCTTGCAACCTTGAATTATTTTGTCACAGGCGAAGAGCTGACTTCAAGTATGCAGTCCTTTTATATTTCGGGAGTATTTATTCTTATGGCAATCAGTGCATTCGATATTCCGTTTACAGTGCGGTACGGCTCGAAAAAGGGGAGCATAGTCAAGATGATTGTAATGCTCTTGCTCTGTGCGGCGGGAGTTGCGGTATTCAGCCTGCTGCCCGACGATATTCGCAAAAGTATAGTGGAGCTTGCCCTTTCCGCCTTTAACGGCAGTGCCGGAGACGCATTAGCGGTGATTTTAAGTCTTCTTCCGTATATTGCCCTTGCAATGTTTTTATTTTCATACAAAATATCCTGCAAGGTCTTTATGAAAGGGGTGAACGAGTATGATAAATAAAAATCTTGAAGCGAAAAGGCTTATTATATTTTTACTGCTTGCTTTCGGTATATCATGGATTCCCGCAATAATTTTCAACAAAGTGTTCGGCTATCACGAGTGGCTTGAAACAAACAAAATGCCTGTGTTTTCT
This sequence comes from uncultured Ruminiclostridium sp., assembly GCA_964389845.1. Taxonomy (GTDB): domain Bacteria; phylum Bacillota; class Clostridia; order Oscillospirales; family Ruminococcaceae; genus Ruminiclostridium_E. Next base: position 934 of record CAYMFX010000199.1, on the reverse strand, counting down.
TGGATTTTCGGCTTCGGTCCCGCCTTAGCCAACATAATTACCCGCAAAATAACAAATGAGGGTTGGCACGACAGCATGTTGCATTTAAATTTGAAGGGGAATATAAAATATTACCTTTTCTCGGTGTTTGCAATAAGCGTAATAAGCGTTTTTCAGGGAATTTTCGCCACGCTTACAATAGACGGCGGGGATTGGTCGGATCTCGGAAAAAACTTTACATTTGGTCAGGGATTTTCGACACTGCTTACAGCACTTGCGACATCTACGCTTATGGCGTTCAACACCTTTGGCGAGGAATTCGGCTGGCGGGGGTATATGAATCAAAAAATGGAGCCGCTGCTGGGCACAACGGGAACAATAATCGTCGGCGGAATCATCTGGGGGCTGTGGCATGCGGTGCTGACTGTTGAGGGTCATAACTTTGGTACGGACTATCCGGGTTATCCCTATCTCGGTATAGTATGTATGTGCGTTTCCTGCACATTTACGGGGATATTTCTGATGTGGCTCACGAAAAGGACAAATTCGATATATCCCGCCGCAATATTCCATGCCATGAACAATTTCGGCGGCACCATAACCGTTCGGATTTTTATGAGCGGTATTCCCGAGGACTATTCTCCGACAATACCGCAGCGGCTGTTATTTGATATTCCGTTTTACGCTGCCGCTCTGATAATATTCACGTTTATGATGCGCAGCGACAGAAAAAGCTGCGCATAAATACGGTACGGCAAAAAAATTTATCTTGAAATGCTTAATTTGGTTGGTCAATGCACTGAAAAAATTTTATACTATTGCTCCCCCAACTAACTCTTGAAGTTTTTTATGCGCCGAACGGCCGGTCTGTCGGTCAGCCCCTCTGTCACTGCGTGACACTTCTGTAATTTTTCGACACCGTTTTTTCGTCATTCGACGACACACGTTCGCTTTT
>CAYMFX010000198.1:0-3927 GCA_964389845.1 uncultured Ruminiclostridium sp. | reverse complement strand
CCCGAAGCAAACACATTAACCCCTACCACCTTTTGAAAAAGGTGGACGAAAACTTAATCGAGCTTTCAAGAAAGATGATTAGGTTACAACTTTAGTTTTTTTACAGCCCCTTTGTTTACAGCCCCGTTAAGACCTTATTGACAGGTTTTAACGGGTATTGTTTTTACAATTTGTCTTGTCGGTAAAATCAATGTCAAAAACACCGCTAATGAATATACTAAAAATGAGAAACAAAAAATCAGCGGGGAGTTGTTGTACGGTATGGAGCTTTTGAAAAGAAGATTGCCTTGTTTAGCGGCGGCAGCGGCGGTTTTGGCGTTGTTTACGGGGCTTTGGCTTTGCAGAGTCAAGACGGGAGGTTACTCGGAAAATGGGGATAGGCTTACCGTTACCGTTACCACTACTATGTTATATGATTTGGCGGAGCAAATAGGCGGCGAATGCGTCAGCGTCCGGGGCTTAATGGGCAGCGGCGTCGACCCTCATCAGTACCGTGCAAGCGCAGGCGATATTATTAAGCTTCAAAGCGCCGATGTGGTGATTTACAGCGGGCTGCATTTAGAGGGGAGAATGGGGGACGTTTTTGCTTCGCTTGAAGGAAGCGGCAAAAATGTTATCTGCGCTTCCGACGGCATTCCCGAGGAGCTGCTTATAATAAACGACGGCGTGCCAGACCCGCATATATGGTTTGACGTTTCTCTCTGGAGCATGGCGGCGGAGGAGACGGCAAGCGGATTGTGCAGAGCAGACCCGGACAATGCCCAAACATATGAAGCCAATTTAGAAGGCTATAAAAAGGAATTGGCGGAGCTTGACGCTTATGTAAGGGAAAGAACGGGGGAAATCGGAAAAGAACAGCGGGTTCTCATTACCGCTCACGACGCTTTCGCTTATTTCGGAAGAACCTACGGCTACGAGGTGAGAGGATTGCAGGGAATCAGCACCGTTGCGGAAGCCGCCGCTTCCGAGGTGGGAAGGTTAGCGGGTTATATCGCAGAAAAAAGGATAGGAGCAGTGTTTGTTGAAAGCAGTATGCCTGTTAAAAATATTGAGGCGCTTTGTGAAGCGGTGAGGTCATTTGGCTTTGAGACCGGTCTCGGCGGCTCATTGTACAGCGACTCGGTGGGAGACGTTAAAAGCGGTACGGAAACCTATGCCGCTGCGTTCAGACATAATATAGACTTAATTGCGGAGGGATTAAAGCAGAAATGAAGGATATAACGGATAATGCGGTGGAGGTAAGCCGATTGACTGTGGCTTACGATTCAAAGCCGGTGCTGTCGGATATAGATTTGGAGCTTCCGAGAGGTATGCTGACGGCGGTAATGGGACCTAACGGGGCGGGAAAAACCACTCTCATAAAGGCAATGTTAGGGCTTATTCCTACAGCCTCGGGAAAAATAAGCTTTCCCGAGGTGGAGGGCAGAAAGCCGGTAATCGGATATGTTCCCCAGAGTGAAAGCGTGGATTGGGACTTTCCCGTGTCGGTCTCAGACGTGGTGATGATGGGGTGCTACGGGAGACTCGGCTGGTTTAAGCGTCCCAGCCGTGAGGACAGAAAAACGGCAATGAAAATGCTGGAGAAAACGGGAATGAAGGAGTTTGCAGACAGGCAGATAAGCAGGCTTTCGGGAGGTCAGCAGCAAAGAGCCTTTATCGCCAGAGCCTTTATGCAGCAGGCGGACATATACCTTATGGACGAACCCTTTAAGGGAGTGGATAAGACCACCGAAAGGTCGATTATCGAGCTTCTGAAGGAGCTTCGCCGCGAGGGCAAGACGGTTATAGCGGTACATCATGATTTATCCACCGTAAGCGATTATTTTGATTGGGTAGCACTTATCAATATCGGAGTGGTGGCTAACGGAGAGGTGGGAAAGGTGTTTACAGACGAAAATATCGGGCTTACCTTTCAGAGCCGATTACAGGGAATGAAGGCGGGTGCTTCGGTATGAGCCTGACCTTTGATTATACCCTTATGATTATCTCCCTCGGTTCGGGAGCGTTGGGGGCGGTAAGCGGAGTTGTGGGCAGCTTTGCGGTGCTCAGAAGGCAAAGTCTTTTGGGGGACGGGGTGAGCCATGCGGCATTGCCCGGTGTTGTTGCAGCATTCCTGCTGACGGGAATCAAGAGTGCGGGAGTATTGCTGACGGGGGCGCTTATTTCGGGACTTGCGGCAGCACTTCTCATTGCCCTTATTATACGAAAGACAAAGCTTAAGTTTGACGGGGCTTTAGCTTCCGTAATGTCGGCGTTTTTCGGCTTAGGCACGGTGCTTTTGACCTTATCGCAAAAAAATCCCGACTCTACTCAGGCGGGACTCGGAAGCTTTATATACGGGCAGGCTTCCTCAATGCTTTTAAGCGACGTTATACTTACCGTCGCCGCTTCGGCGGTTCTGTTAGGCTGTGTAATTCTGATTTGGAAGGAGCTTAAGCTGTTTTGCTTCGACAAGGATTTTGCGGTTCAGTCGGGATATTCGGAAAGGCTTTTGGGACTGATAACCTCATTTATGACAGTTTTGGCTGTTATATTGGGCATACAAACGGTGGGGGTGGTATTGATGAGCGCTATGATAACCGCTCCTGCCGCCGCCGCAAGGCAATGGACCGATAAGCTTTGGGCAATGGTGCTGCTGTCTGCATTTTTCGGCGCTGCCTCGGGAGCCTTGGGGGCGTTTGCAAGCGCTTGGGGCGAAGGACTTCCCACAGGTCCCACTATTGTTATAGCGGCGGGCAGCATTGCGGTTTTCAGCCTTCTCGCTGCCCCCAAAAGAGGAATTATAAGCAGAATAATTGCAAGAAAGGCATATCGGGTAAGAATGACCGCTTATAGGAAGGGAGATGAACAGCCTTGAATCCTTTACAGGAAATTTTGCTTATAGCGGTGCTTACCGCCGCAGGCTGTGCCATTCCGGGGGTGTTTCTTGTGCTGAGGGGGCTTAGTATGTCCGCAGACAGCATTACTCATACTATTTTATTGGGCATTGTGCTTGCTTTTTTGGCGGTGAATGATTTGAATTCGCCCGTACTGATGTTGGGTGCGGCGGCTATGGGTACCGTAACGGTGTGGCTTATCGAGCTTCTGACAAAAACACGGTTAGTATCGGGGGACAGTGCGGCGGGCATTGTGTTTCCCCTGCTGTTCTCGCTGGCGGTGATACTGATTACCAAATACGCCGGTTCGGTTCATTTGGATACGGACTCGGTGCTGTTGGGAGAGCTTGCCTTTGCGCCCTTTGACCGACTTATTATAGGCGGCGCTGACATAGGCGCAAAGGGGATATATTTAAGCGGCGGACTGTTACTGCTTAACCTGATATTTGTGACGGTTTTCTTTAAGGAACTGACCGTTTGTTCCTTTGACCCTATTTTAGCGGCGGCTATGGGGTTTTCTCCCGCTTTAATACATTATTCGCTTATGGCGCTGGTATCTGTTACGGCGGTGGGAGCGTTTGAGGCGGTGGGTTCGGTGCTTGTTACCGCATTTATGATTGCACCGGCGGCAGCGGCTTTTTTGCTGACGGACAGATTGAAGGATATGATTGTTATTGCCGTTTCAATAGGTATTATCAGCGGCGTTCTCGGCTTTGGGGCAGCTATGGTGCTTGATGTTTCCGTTTCGGGTATGATGGCTTGCTTTACGGGGGTGTTTGTTGTGGGAGCGGCTTGGGCTAAGAGGAGCAGAAGGGGAGGCTGTAAAGGTCAATAAAAGGAGAAGAATTAAAAAATAAAAAATGAGCGGCGAAGCCGCAGAAGTTTTTCGCTTCCTTTTGTCACAAAAGGAAGTGGGGCGTGGGGCAAAGCCCCACAAAGTGAAAAAACGCAACTCAAAGAAGCAGGCGAAGCCGCTTCTTCGGGCGTTATAAATATTACCTTAATCCGCAAAACAAACCCTCAAAAAAACCTACCCAACAGGCATAAAATA
>CAYMFX010000197.1:0-3934 GCA_964389845.1 uncultured Ruminiclostridium sp. | reverse complement strand
ATAAATCACGATATTTCTACCAGCAAGGTAATCGATCCTCATTCAAAAATCAAAACGCTTCTTACAAAGTACAACGTAAAGAGCGCTGAGGCAATGTAAAAAAATAAGAACCCGCCACACCCAAAAGGTGGCGGGTTTTTAAAAGGAGCTTAAATTATGCCGTTAGCTGATAAAATACGTCCCGAAAGCTTAAGCGAGGTTTACGGGCAAAAGCATATACTTGGGGAAGGTAGACCGCTTGGGAATATTATCAAGGGAGGAAATATTCCCAATATGATATTCTACGGTCCTTCGGGAGTCGGAAAAACCACCGTCGCAAATATCATAGCAAAGCAAAGCAATATGGAGCTTCACAAGCTTAACGGCACCTCCGCTTCCACTGCCGACATAAAGGAAATTATAGCGGCAAGAAACACATTTGGCGCTATGAACGGAATTCTCCTTTATTTGGACGAGATTCAGTACCTGAATAAAAAACAGCAGCAAAGCTTGTTGGAATATATTGAGAACGGGGACATTACGCTTATTGCATCTACTACCGAAAACCCCTACTTTTATATTTACAACGCCATTTTGTCACGGTGTACGGTATTTGAGTTCAAGGCGCTTGCTCCCGAGGAAATAGTTCCGGCGGTGAAAAGAGGTTTTGACCTTGCAAAAGAAGAGTACGGAAAAGACGTTGAAATCGAAGAAGGCGTTTTTGAGCAGATTGCAAGGGGCTGCGGCGGAGATGTGCGAAAGTCCCTTAATACGGTAGAGCTTTGTATGCTGTCCGCAAACGGCAATGTTATAACCCGTGAGCTTGCCGCCGAGCTTTCACAGCGCAGCAATATGCGGTATGACCGTGACGGAGATCAGCATTACGATTTGCTTTCCGCTTTTCAGAAATCAATCAGAGGTTCCGACCCCGACGCGGCATTGCACTATATGATGAGACTTCTTACGGCAGGGGATCTGCCTTCGGTTTGCAGAAGGCTGCTGGTTATTGCATCGGAGGACGTGGGACTTGCCTATCCTAACGGTATCGTAGTGGCAAAGGCTTGTGTTGACGCAGCGTTACAGTTAGGTCTTCCCGAAGCGAGAGTACCTTTGGCGCAAGCGGTAGTTCTGCTTGCCACCAGTCCCAAATCCAACAGCTCATATTTAGCAATGTATGCGGCGGCGGCGGACGTTGAGAAGGGGATTACGGGCGATTTTCCCAGGCAGCTTCAAAACGTTCATTATGACGGCGAGGGTGCGGCGGTAAAAGGTCAGCATTATTTGTACCCTCACGATTATCCCAATCACTATGTTGAACAGCAGTATTTGCCCGATGAGCTTAAGGACAAGGTGTATTACGAATACGGAAACAACAAGCTTGAACGGGCGGCAAAGGAATATTGGGACAAGATAAAAGGGAAGGGCTAAAACACGGTTTCGATTTTCTTGTTGCATTCGGGAGTAGAATAAACCCAGCGGTCGATATGCCCGTTGTCAATAAAATATTTAAAGCCCTCCGATGATGAATATCCGCTGTCAAAGGCTTCTACAATAATAAGCTTTACTTTCATTTTTTCGGGGATAATGGCTTTAATAAAGACGCTGGCGTGTTGATTGGTATGTATGCCGTCTTTAAGCTCTGCCAACCCCGCTAAATTCGGCGTAAGTTCAACAAACACTCCGTAGCTTTCTATGCTTCGGATATAACCGGTAACTGTTTCACCTGCGGTAAAGAATGCGGCGTTTTCCGACCATGTTCCTAAAAGCTCCTTATGAGAAAGGGATACCTTTCCGTTATCTATGCCTTTTACAACCGCTTTTATATTTTGCCCCACTGACATTCTGTCGGAGGGGTGTTCTATTCTTGAAACGGAAATTGCGTCAATGGGGATAAGGGAAGGTATTCCGCAGCCTATGTCAACAAAGCTTCCGAATTGTTCAAGATGAGTTACTTTGGCATTTATAATATCTCCCGGAACGAGCTTTGATATATATGAGTTTATGCAGTCCTGCTGTGCCAATCTGCGGCTCAGAATGGCTGTTTTTTCGCCGTTCTTATTTACGGAAACGGAAATTATTTTAAAACACACTGCTTTATTTACTCTTGATATAAGGGCAATGTCTCTTGTTGTCCCGTCGTCGATTCCCACCGCTCCCTCTGTGCGGGGAATTATGCCTTTCATAAAGCCAAGGTCCACGATAAGGTCGTGATTGCTGTCGCACACTATACAAGGGGCTTCGATAATCCTGCCGTTGAGTATGGAGTCATGCAGAGACTGCTCGTCGGCGATTGCACGACGATTTTCATCGGTTTTTATCAGCTCTCCTTCTGGAAAAAATTCTGACATTTTTTAAATCATTCCTTCCCGCTGTGAGGCTCTTAACCTCACTCTTTTTGGTTTCTGTTAAGTTTATGAGGAGCGTGTCTTTTTTATTCCTTTTGATAATGGTCGCTTTAAAAATCGTGATAATCTAATTTGTTTTTATAGCCGCTATGAAAAATTCAGCAATTAAAAACAGGCAGCATTTTTCGGCTGCCTGTTTTAGATTTTGTCAAGTGCAAATTTTTAGATAATAGTTATTGAAAAGCATTTTGATTCCCGAATTTACTCTTTAGTTTTTTAATAAGATTTGTTAAGGGCAATATTAAAAACCCCGCCGCAAAATTTCCTATTGCATGGGTTATATCCCAAGGGAAGCCTGCAGCTATCCATGCCAATGTCTGTTCAAGGCTGAAGCCGAACAGCAGCGCCTGTGCAGGGGCATACAAGGTTCCGAAGCTCAGTCCGTGCAGTGCGCATACTATAGGATAGATAATCACCGCCGCCTTGTTGGGCATTTTTTTCGGCAGCAGCATTGTCACTGCCCATAAAACCGTCCAAATATAAAGATAGGGAATCCACCACATGGCAAAGCCCGAAAAAAAACCGTTCAGGAATACAAAAACATAGATAGGGATTAAGCCTTTGGCTCTGAAAGCAATCGTGTATGTCATTGTGAACATTCCGAGCAGGTGAATGTTCGGCGCCCATTCCATCAGAATCTTAGAACAGTACATAAGCGCTCCCAATGCCGCAAACAGCACCAATTCAAAGGGGGTCAGAAAAGGCTTAGCCCTTTGTGTAGGTGAGCTCATAGCTTTCTCCGTTTGCAATTGGGGTTGTATCCGCACCCGTCATCAAGTATTCGCCCCCCTTGCTGATTGCCCAGTAGGCTTGGTTTTTGTCATAATCGGCTTCTATTCCGATAACCGATTTGATGTACAATCCGTACTCGCTGTTTTCACCATCTACAAGCTTATTTTCCGTCAATGCCCCGCCTAACATTTCTTGATTGGTGTGTACGGTGATTGTGACGCTCTTGTCTTCGATTACAACCTTCACCGTTATCGTTTTATCTCCTTCTCCAACCTCGGCGTCTTTGGTATAGGCTGCCCCGCTCCAAAGGTCTTGGGTTGGCGACTCGGTTTCAGAGCTTGCCGATTCGGTTTCCGATTTTGTTTCGGGGGCTTCTGTTTTTTCCTGCTGCTCCGTTGTTGCAGAGGTCTGAACGGAAACGGCGGTTGTGGTAGATTCGCTTTGCCCTTCTCCGTTTGTACAAGCGGCAAACAGCATACATATTGCCATAGCTGACGCTAACAGCAATGCTTTAATTGAATTTTTCATTTTGGTTGTCCTTCTTCCTGTTAAATAATTAACAAAAAGAATAAAGCAATAAATACACTCCTCATAAGAAAAATAATCCTGCTCATTATCCTTCTTAATCTGCCCAAGCTTTTTATTGCGGTTCACAGTATGGCAGGCATTCCGACTTATTGTTTTTAAAAAACAAAATACGATAATGGCTGTTGCTGCGGATTTTCACCGCATTCCCCTGCCGCCTTATATGACGTGACATACTCGGCATTGCGCCTTACGGTTGACATAAACTGTGTTCATTCAATTTGCTTTTACAG
>CAYMFX010000196.1:0-3965 GCA_964389845.1 uncultured Ruminiclostridium sp. | reverse complement strand
AAGTCCTTCTAAGGTCAAAGCCATTGCGGACACCGAACAGCCCGTAAAGGTTCTCTTATTTTCCTCGAAGGTCATTGTACAGATAACCGGCTTTTCGGAATACTCCTTTGCCGCAAGTACCGCCGCTTTAAGCTCGTAAAGGTCGGTCATTGTTTCAAGCACAATAAGGTCGCAATCCTTTCCGGCAATTATCTGCTCTTTGTAAATGCCAAAGGCTTCCTCAAAGGAAAGGGTGCCTGTCGGCTCCAAAAGCTGTCCTATCGGTCCTATGTCCAATGCGGTGAGAACCTCGGTGTTCTCACAGGCTTTCTTTGCGTTTCTTATCCCCGCTCCGATAATTTCCTCTACGGAATGACCGCTGCCTTGAAGCTTGTATCTGTTAGCTCCGAAGGTGTTGGCATAAATTATATCCGCTCCTGCCTCAATATATTCTTTATGAATTTCTGAAAGAATTTCGGGCTTTTCTATGTTTAATAATTCGGGAGTTTCTCCCATTTTTAAGCCCCTCGCCTGAAGCATTGTTCCCATTGCTCCGTCAAGACTGATAAAATCCCTTTGGAGAAGAGTTTTAAAATCCACAGTGGGTTCCTCCTTTTCTGTACTCACATCTGTCTTTCATATTGCAGCAGCCGCAGCCTCTTCTGCCTTTTGGTATTTCCGATTCCGAAACGCCGATAACCGCCGTCACCGATTTTCGGGGTATCATTATAAGGCTGTCGGTTACATTAACCCCTATTCTTTTATCCGCTTCGGTGATTTTTATAAAATCCTTTTGTGCATCGAGGGGAAAATCTCCGTAACCGGGAGAAAATCTCCAGGTGTAGTGATAATTGCCCAATTCCTTTTCTATCAGCGCTTCCGCCTTGTCGCAGACCTGTTCAACGGCGGCGGAAGCAAGAGTGTCGGTGATAAACGCTCTTTCCATTCCCTCCGCTTCCATTGACCTTATCAGTCTGTCCGTTTCAGCCGACAGGGTTACGCACATAAGGACGCATTTCCCGCAGTTCTGTAGGTGACGGGCAATGTCGCTGCCCTTAAATAACAATGAAGTGCCGCAAATGCTGATACCGCCATCCACATTCTCAATTTCAAAAACCTTATAGGTGAAGCGGGGCTTTATCACACCTAAAAGCAGCTTTTCACATTCCTCGGTGATTTTCAATATGCTGTCCTTAATTTCTCCGCCCTTGTATCCCATGTACCTGAAGGCTTCTTCGCAGTTGATTTTTGTAAGCTCTATTTTATCTTTATCGTTCAAGCTTTTGTTCCTCCAAAAAACTTTGTTATTATTATACAAAAATTTTAATGCAGTGTCAACAGCTTAGTAAGCTATCACCAAAGATTTGCTGAAAAAATCCCTCAAAGCTATTGATTATTTCTTCATAATGAGTTATAATTACTTTAACAGCGGCACAAGCCGTTACTAAACAGACGGAGGTAATGTATGGCTAACAGGTTTATTCTCAACGAGACATCTTATTTTGGAGCAGGGGCAAGAGAGAGTCTTGCAGACGAGGCAAAGGCAAGAGGATTTAAGAAAATCCTTTTCGTTACCGACAAAACGCTTCTCCAGTGCGGCGTTGCGGGCAAGGTTACCGAGGTTCTTGACAAGGCGGGTATCCCTTACGATACTTATTCGGAAATTAAGGCTAACCCCACCGTTAAGAACGTTCAGGACGGCGTAAAGGTGTTTAAGGACAGCGGCGCCGACGCGTTGGTAGCAGTAGGCGGCGGTTCGGTTATGGATACCGCTAAGGGCATCGGAATTATCGTTGCCAATCCCGAATATGCCGATGTAGTTTCCTTAGAGGGCGTAGCTCCCACAAAGAATAAGAGCGTTCCTATTATTGCGCTCCCCACCACTTCCGGAACAGCTGCCGAGGTTACAATCAACTATGTAATCACCGACGAGGCTAACAAGAAGAAAATGGTTTGCGTTGATCCTCACGATATTCCCGTTGTTGCAATTGTTGACAGCGAGCTTATGATGGGTATGCCTAAGGGCTTGTGCGCTTCCACGGGCATGGACGCTTTAACCCACGCTATTGAAGGCTACATTACCGCCGGCGCTTGGGAAATGTCCGATATGGTTGAGCTGAGAGCTATCGAGCTTATTCATCAGAGCCTTTATGACAGCGTAAACGGCGATCCTAAGGCAAGAGAGACAATGGCGCTTGCTCAGTATGTTGCGGGCATGGGCTTCTCCAATGTTGGACTTGGTATCGTTCACTCTATGGCTCACCCCTTGGGCGCATTTTACGATACTCCTCACGGAGTTGCAAACGCACTGCTCCTTCCTTATGTTCTGGAGTACAACGCAGAAAGCCCCGCAAAGCCTAAGTTCAGAGCAATCGCTAAGGCTATGGGGGTTAAGCACACAAAGGATATGAGCGACGACGAGTGCGTAAAGGCAGCAATCGACGCTATCCGCAGCCTTTCTCTTTCAATCAGCATTCCTCAGAAGCTGTCCGAGATAAATGTTAAGGAAGAGGATTTGAAGGATCTCTCCGTTGCTGCATTCAACGACGTTTGCACAGGCGGAAATCCTCGTCCCACATCTCCCGAAGAGATTCTCGAAATCTATAAGAAGGCTTTCTAAATCCGTATAATATTTTTTATTAAGCAATGTCGGGGCGTATTTGAAAGGGTGTTGTATGACTGCATTTTTTCGGTACGCTCCGATTTCTTTACATTTGATTTACATTTGAAAAGGAGCAGTGAAGCTTATGATAAGTGATTACATTCTATCGGATATTCCGCCAAAGAACATCACAGAGGTTCAAAGCGGTATTAATTATCCCTCGTTCAAAAAATACTCCTACTATTCCTCCGCCGCAGAAAGAGAGACAAACGTCAACGTCCTTCTCCCCGCAGATTATTCCGAAAAGAAAAAATATCCCGTCCTCTACCTCCTCCACGGCTATTTCAACAACGAGGATCAAATGACGGACGAACAAATGAAGGCAAGTGTAATGCTGACCAATCTTTGCAATGAGGGTGAAGCTAAGGAAATGATTGTTGTCTGTCCCTATATTTATTGCAGTAAGGAAATGCCCTTGTGTACAGGAATGAATTTGGAAAACTCACTGAACTACGATAATTTTATCAACGACCTGACTGCCGACCTTATGCCTTTTATTGAAAACAGCTTTTCCGCTGCAAAGGGAAGAGAAAACACTGCCATAAGCGGTTTTTCCATGGGCGGCAGAGAAGCGTTGTTCATAGGATTCTCGCTTCCTGAACGTTTTGGCTATATCGGGGCGGCGTGTCCTGCTCCAGGACTTGTTCCGGTGAAAAATTCGCCTATGCACCCGGGACAGATGAGGGAATCGGATATGCGGTTTACCGATAATATCCCTTTTTCGGTGCTTGTCACAGCCGGAGAGAATGACGGATTTGTAAATCCCTTTCCCGAATCCTACCACCGCATTATGGAAGCCAACGGAACAAGGCATTTGTGGCATATAGTGCCTTCGGGAGGACATGACCACACCTCTGTTGTTCCCCACTTGTATAATTTTTTCAGGATTATTTTTAACCAATAGTTATATATAAATAATATTATACTTAAAGTTAATTATATAAAATAATATACAATTTTTAAGAAATAGAAAACAGTTCCGCCCTTGATTGCAGCCTTTGAATTAAATCGAAAGCTGCCAATCAAGGGCGGAGCCATTGTTTGTGCAGTGTGCGTTTATTACTTAAAGTATCTGTTCAAAAGACCGTTAAACGCCTTGCCGTGTCTTGCCTCGTCTCTTGCCATTTCGTGAACCGTGTCATGGATAGCGTCATAGCCAAGCTCCTTAGCCTTCTTGGCAATCTCCATTTTGCCTGCGGTAGCGCCATGCTCAGCGGCAACTCTAAGCTCAAGGTTCTTCTTGGTGGAATCGGTAAAAACCTCGCCGAGAAGCTCTGCAAACTTAGCTGCATGCTCAGCTTCCTCAAAAGCAATTCTCTTATAT
>CAYMFX010000195.1:0-4004 GCA_964389845.1 uncultured Ruminiclostridium sp. | reverse complement strand
TCTGCTCACAGGCTTTGTTGATAATGTATAAAAAACGATGTAAAAATTTTATATACGAGGGTTCAAATCATCCAAAAATCTATTTTGTCAGTGTTCATTGCAATAAAAAAACGCCTGTGATTAACTTCTCGGATACGAGAAATCATTCACAGGCGTATTGGACATTTTGTACAGCTAAAATTGGAAAAATTTGTTAAAAATTTTTTTGGGGGAGTTCGAATCCACTTTTCCCTCAAAAAAATCTACGGAACCGCAATCCTGTTTTTCACAAGATTTATGCCCACAAATGGCTTTACACAGCCGTTTGCGGGCATAATATCTTTTTGGTCACAATAAGATGGCAGGGCGTGTTATTTGAAATCCGAACCCCGCCGCACCCCTCAATTTCCGCTTCGCCATTGGAAATACTGTCGCACACGTCAATATATGAAATCTGCTTACCGTCCTTGACATTATAGTAAATCACGATTTTATCGTCATACACATACACGGAATTTACAAGCACATCAATAATCCGCTTTTGAAAATTCACGTCCAAATTATCGCCTTTGCAGAACGTTTTCAGCCACGCAACAATTTGTTCCTTTGTGTACCTATGCCCCGCCGCAATTTTTAAAGTAGCAAGATTCATTTCAATATCGGCTTTTTGCGTTTCAAGCATTTCTATTTTTTCAAAATACCGTGGACGCACCTTTTCAGGGGCAGTAAGTGAAGCGTCCACGGCCGCATTGATTTCACCTTCAAGCTTTCGTGCCTGCCGCTCCAAATCTTTTACGCCCTTGTCGTTAAACTCTTCATCATACTTTGCGACAATTCTTTCGGCGATATAATCAATGCGTTCAGGCGTTAGAACGTATTCGACCGTTTGTTCAACAACATACCATTCTAAAAAATCCTTTTTTTCGTTTTTCTTTTTGCAGTTATGATGTCTTTTTTTATTGCCGCAGGAATAGTAATAATACATTGCTCCGGTCTTGCTTTTGCCACATTCCCCGATAAGCCGTTCGCCGCAATATCCGCAAAAAACCTTTCCGCTTAATAAATATTCGTGGTTTGCCTTTTGGGCGGCGGGAGCGTGTTTTACAGAATCAAGGCGTTTTTGAACAGCATTAAATACTTCTTCACTCACAATTGCTTCGCAACCTCCCGTTACCTCTTGACCGTTAAATAAATACTTGCCTATGTATTTGGGATTGCGCAAAGCATTTTGCAAGCAAGAATGAGTAAGGGGTCTACCGTTATAGTTAAGAACACCACGGGCATTTAAATCCTCTATGATTTGTTTTTTGGGAACGCCTTTTGCGTACTGTTCAAATACATATCTGATAATAGGTGCTTTGTTTTCGTCTGCAACAAGCTTTTTATTTTCAACTTTAAACCCGAAGGGCGGTATTCCTCCCGTATATGTTCCTGCAAGAACGCTTTCACGCTGCCCGCGCTTGACGTGCTTTGAGAGGTTGGCGGAATAGTATTCGGCGAGGGATTCAAGCAAGCCTTCAAGCATTATTCCTTCGGGTTCGTCCGTGATGTTCTCGGTGGCTGAGATCACACGTACACCGTATTTTTTTAATTCAGCCTTGTGCACTGCACTGTCATAGCGATTTCGTGCAAATCTGTCCAGCTTCCAAACAATTATGTATTGAAACTGTTTTTTTCGTGCGTCCGCAAGCATACGCTGAAAATCTGGTCTGTCATCATTTCGCCCCGTCAACGCTCTGTCAATATACTCGCCAATGATCATATATCCCTGACGTTCGGCAAAGGCGTAACAATCGCGAAGCTGTCCGTCTATACTTTGCTCCTGCTGACTGTGAGAGGAGTAGCGGGCATATATTACAGCCTTTGGTTGTTCATCAGGTAGGTTGGAAGACCTTTTCATTTATTATTTCCTTTCATCACTTAAAAGCCGCCCGCCATTCTGCGAGCGGCTAATTTTTATTTATCCGCTTTTAAGCGGTTCTGTTCAATAAAATTTGAAAATTGACTGTAAACCCGTCTTTCAAGAGGACTTGTTAAAAATTTTCCCCGCTTATAAAGTACGTCCATTCTCTCGGTGCGAATAGCGGCGGCAGTAAGGGAAATATTGCAAGCTTTGGCTATTTCTTCCGCCGTATGAAGCCCAAGTCCCCATAAAACACAAGCAGGAGCTAAAAGGCGGCTTGCAAACATATCCGCTTCTCTTTCAATTTCCGGTCGATCTTTATCTATTGTCCTTGCGTGATAACCATTTCGAGTAGGGTGTCCCAATAAAATATGACCAAGTTCGTGTGCAACCGTAAATCGGCAGCGCTGAATTGTATTTTCATCATCAATTACAATGAAACATTCTTTTGCATATAATATCGACGCACCATTTTCCGATGGATATAATAAATTTATGTTGCTATTTTTTATAACCTTTATATTAAACTGCTCTGTAATCTTCTTAAGATTCACAGGTAAACGGTTGATTTTGCAGTCTATAAGGCAATTCCACGCAGCGTCCCTAACATCTTTATATATACCATAATTCAAGTACATTCCCCCTTTGGACTTATTGTGTCCAAAGGGGCGTTTATTTACTCAATATCACTTTCGGGGGCATTACGAAGTTTTTCAAGAAGCTCGTCAGATATTGGTATTATTTCTCCGGACGGCGGTTCCTTGCCTTCTTTTGTATGAGCTACTCGATAAGCATATTTTATTTCACTTTCTTTTTTATACTTACTTATTTCAGAGAGATCAGATGCATATTCAAACAGTCTTCTTTTTCCTTCATCATTTAAGTTTTTGTATATTGTAACTAAATCAAATGAATCAGAAAAAAAAGAATTTTTGATTTCTCCAAAAATTAAATAATCAGCAGAAATATCCAAAGCCTCGGCAATTTTTATTATATTTGAAATTTGAGGGTCTTTTGTCTCGCTACCCAAAATTTTGGCAAGTGTGCCTATAGGAACGCCTGATGACTTTGCAAGTTCTTCGTTTGAGAGCCTTCTTTCCCTTTTTAATTTTTTTATTCTTTGAATCATCATATTTAAATCGTACATTTTTTCTCCTCCATATTCTAATTATAATTACTTTTTTTACAAAGTCAATACTTTTTTACCGTATTCGGTAATTTTTTTAAAAAAGCACTTGACAAATACCGAATACGGTGATATTATAATTTTATAAAACCATATTCGGTGGAAAAGAGGTGAAAAAATGCTTAGAAATTTAAAGGCTGAATTAATAAGAAAAGGTTATGACAAACCCGAATGTGTTATTGCCGAGGTATTGGGTTGTAGTGAAAAAACTGGAAGAAATAAGATATCTGGCGAAACCGCAATCACTGTTCCCGAAGCGGTAAAAATAGTTGAAAAATTTTTTTCAAATGACAACTTTACAATTGAATACTTATTCAAGGATTTTGTAATCAATCAGTCTGCATAAAAGTAACACAAATTAAAAGCGGTAAGTTGACGAAGAGTGCTCATACAACAGTATAAAAAATCTAAATGGGAGCGAAACGGTAATGTTACTGAAAGAAAATCAAAAGTTAATATGCGCAGGGCATATGCCGCTCCGTGCGCCCGACGGTAAACAGCTTGCCGCCGTTCCCGTTTACAAGATTGTTTCTGCTGATGAAGCAGGCGAGGCTCCCACAGCGGCACTTGCACCGAATGAGCGACTTGTACTTGTAGGTACAACCGAAAGAAGAGAAACAGCGGAAGAACGCTACAATGCGATTTTAGCCGGTGATATTCCTCCTAAAAAATGTGCGGAGCCGCTATACATAAAAGACTTCAACAGCGCAAATGACGAATCAGAAATTACAGAAAGTGAAAAAAGAATATTGCGTCCGTTTATTAACGATTTGATTAATGAGTTTTCAGCATTTAATAAGGAAAAACGATAATTACCGTCAATGCAGCTTCTCAAATAAATGTGGTCACATATTTTACAGGCGGCTCACTGCCGCCCACAACCGCCCACAACCGCCCAAAGTCCGCATGAGGACAAAGGGCGCACCATTACAATTG
>CAYMFX010000194.1:0-4029 GCA_964389845.1 uncultured Ruminiclostridium sp. | reverse complement strand
AAAATTTTTTACTTTTTTTCATTTTGCTATTGACATTTTTATAGTTGGCTCCATTATGGTACTGATTACAGTATAGCAGATATTCGTGTAAAAATCAATAGATTATATTCAGATTTTTACACTAAAATGCACGAATTTTTATTTGTACTTCTCAAAAATCGACATGATTGCTCCAAAAATTCCTTTAACTTTGCAAAGATCGTATCCCCAAACCTCTGAAAATGCACAACC
The DNA here is from genome assembly GCA_964389845.1 of uncultured Ruminiclostridium sp. Classification (GTDB taxonomy): domain Bacteria; phylum Bacillota; class Clostridia; order Oscillospirales; family Ruminococcaceae; genus Ruminiclostridium_E. The sequence goes on along the minus strand of CAYMFX010000194.1, from coordinate 3,798 downwards.
TCCCTCTCTCTCAAAAACCTTATAACACTATTAACATCGGGATCATCCGAAAGCCGCAGAATGTTGTCATAAGTAGCACGAGCCTTTTGCTCTGCCGCTAAATCCTCAACCAAATCCGCAATGGGATCGCCTTTGCTTTGCAGGTATGCGGCGGTAAACGGGGATCCTGCCGCACTTTGAGGATATACCGCATTTGCGTGGTCAACGTAATAATCGCCGACGCCGTAGCGGTCAAAAGATTTTGCGCCTTCTCCCGAGGTGAGCTGAGATACTATTGAACCTACTATTTCAAGGTGTGCCAATTCTTCCGTCCCTATATCCGTCAACAACCCAATCCCCATATTATCCGGCATGGTGAATCTTTGAGACAAATATCTGAGAGAAGCGCTGAGCTCTCCGTCAGGTCCGCCGTACTCCAAATAGTTATAATGGCTAATATAGGTATGTTATTACAACCCTATGATCCGATTTATAATAAATTGCCTTCTTGATAAATTGCTTCATTAAACGGTTTTTTTCGCCTTCACCTGTTTTTTCTGACATTAATTTTTCCAATGTTTTCAGGTGCTTTCTTGCAAATGCCCTTTTTTCTTCCTCTGTAATTTCTTTTTCAATTTTCACTGTTTTAGATTGCAGCTGTTCTATTTCAAAAGAAATTCGTTCTTTATTTGCCTTGTATTCCTCCAATGTGTCTATGCCGTTTTCGTATGCTTCCTTTACTCGTTTAAGCTTTAATTCGGCACGAGTTATTTGATTTTTAATCGTTGTATTATCCGAGTGGACACTTGAAGTATCGGCACGTTCCAAAACAAAATTGCCGCTCGTTAAATCTGTTTGAATGGCGGAATACAGCATAAGCAGCATTTGATTCATAGAAATGCTGTGAGAACTTGGACATACGCCTTTGGCATAGTTTATGCACTGAAGATACTTCTTTTGAGAACGAGCGAGACTTGCGCCGCAGCATGAGCATTTTACAATGCCGGACAGAGCATATTCAGTCGGAGGATTCTCCCTTCGATTTCGTATATATTTGCGTTTCTGTTCCTCTAAACGATCCTGTGTTTTTTTCCATAGTTCTTCATCTATAATCGGCTCATGACTGCCTTTTTTAATAATACTGTCCGGATTGTGATAATTACGGTCGGTCCTCCCGGTAGGCGTCCACCTGATATAACCGTGATATACTGGATTATTAAGCCAATATTCAACGGTTCTGTTTTCTATTTTTCCGCCACGATTAGTTTTTACACCCAATTCGTTAAGCCAAACCGCTATTTGCTTATGTCCCCAACCGTTGACATAGCGTGTGAATACTCCCCGGATTATTTCAGCTTGCTCAGTATTGATTATAAGCTTTTTTTCTTTTATCTCATAGCCGAACGGCGCAATAGAGCAGCATTCGCCTCGCTTCGCTTTTTCTGTCATACCTCGTTTGACTTCTTCACCGAGATTTATGGAATAGTATTCGTCCATAGCTTCTATGATAGCTTCGGTTATTACCGACATTTTGTCGTCTCCGATGTTTTCGCTGACAGATATAACGTCAATTCCCAATTGCTTTCGCAAAACTGATTTATATACTATGCTATCCTCACGGTTACGGGCAAATCTTGAAAACTTCCATACCAATATCACGTCAAAAGGTTTTGGCTTAATTTTGGCGGTGGCAATCATTCGTTGAAATTCGTGCCGCTTTTCCGCTTTTCTTCCGCTGACGCCGTCCTCTTCAATAAAAACGTTGTCATCTGGTAGAATCATATCGTTTCGCTTGGCAAAATCGCGTATTTTTTCCAGCTGGCTGTCAGGAGAATACTCTAATTGGTCGTCCGTCGACACTCTTATATAACAAGCGGCTATTCGCATTAAATCCTCCCCTTTTGATAATTTTATTTTCTAAATAAATTTTAATAATTTTCAATAAAATTCTTAAACTGTTCATATACCTTTCGCTCAAGGCCATTAGTTAAAAATTTTTGGCGTTTATACAGCATATCCATTCTCTCAGCACGAATTTTAGCAGCTGTTATAGAAATATTACAAACTTTTGCAATATCCTCCGCACTATGAAGATTAAGTCCCCAAAGCACACAAGCAGGTGCTAAAAGACGGCTGGCAAATACATCTGCTTCACTTTCGATTTGTGGGCGACCTTTATCTATAGTCCTCGCATGATGACTTCCATGGAGAGGGTGATCTAAAAATATATGCCCAAGCTCATGCGCTATGGTAAATCGACAGCGCTGTATCGTATTTTCATTGTCGATTATTATATACCACTTATCATTTCTTAAAATTGAAGCTCCGTTTTCTGACGGATTAAGGATGTTGACATCACTGTTATTTAAAATTTTTATATTTGCCTGCTGCGCAATGCTTTTTATATTTACCGGCAATTCCTTAATTTTATAATCTATTAAACATTGCCATGAAGCGTTTCTTGCATTTTTATAAATTCCGTAATTCAATTCAAATTTCCCCTTTGGACATATTTTGTCCAAAGGGATTATTATTTACTCAATTTCACTTTCGGGAGCAGTTTCAAGAAGATCAAGTTTTTCTTTAGTTATTTGTACTATTCCTCCGGGGCTTTCTTCCACACCACTGGCAGCACGGGCTACTTTATAAACAGATTCTACCTCATTATCATTTTTGTTACTGCTCGTTCGCTTGTTAAGGTTGGAAAGTAATTCTACTTGTTCAATTGGAGATAGTTTATTATACAATTCGAGCAACAGTTTTTTGTGTTCGTCAAGTGAAGGTGTGCTGATTGTAACGCTGTTTGAATTATCTACAGCGTTATAGTTTCCACTTACATTATCATTTCCTTTTATTTTATGTGATTGTGAGTTATTGCTTCTACCAAGCAAATAGTCAACAGAGCAGTCAAGGTAATCGGCAATTTTTACAAGACTTTGTGATAATAAATCTCCACCATTGGCTATTTTTGAAACCGTGTTTGGTCCAAGATTAGTATTAATAAGTAGTTTTTTTACAGATACATTTTTTTCTTTTGCTTGTTTTTTTATTCTATCAGCCATATCAGATAAAAATTGCATAAATTCTGGCTCTCCTTTTTGTGCTTTTATACAAAATCACCTTAAAAGGTTATTTAAACATTGACATTAACCCATTAAGGTGATACAATAATCTTGTAAAAACAATAAGATGTTACCTACCGACAAAGGTACGCCTATTGCTTTTACAAAGACAATTTAATAGCGTTCGGAAAAAGATTATATCATATATGGGTGGCACTTTATATGATATATCTTTTTCGGGATTTTGTCAATAAAATTTAAGAAAATGAACAATTATCAACAGATTAAATCATTGACATAATGCTGCAACTGCCCAAGCATATGCGGCATAAATTTAAGGGAGGTGATTTTTAATGACTAAAGCTGAACGTGAGAAGTATTTTAATCCCGACGGAAGTATTAAGCGATTATTGGAGGTCGTTGAAATTCTCCCTGATGGGACACGGGTTTTTGAAAACGGTTGGAAAGCCGGTCCTTCCCTGATTGACTTCGGCGGTGAAAGAGGGCTTGTTCGTTTGGACAGTTTGTCCGAAGAAGAACGGCAGAAGTGGGAAACCAATCTTATGAAAAAGGTTGGAAAGGGTATGTCGGAATATTATCAAGCTCTTGAAACAGGGGCGGGACGATATACATAAATTTATTATTACTGTCAATGCAGCTTTTAAAATTAATGTGGTCACATGTTTTACAGGCGGCTCACTGCCGCCCACAACCGCCCAAAGTCCGCATGAGGACAAAGGGCGCACCATTACAATTG
>CAYMFX010000193.1:0-4030 GCA_964389845.1 uncultured Ruminiclostridium sp. | reverse complement strand
ATGCTGATTTTATAGGATGCTTAGGCTTTTTTTGCATTTACCACTTGACTTTACCCCCTCTAAAACATTATGAAAACACTAAGAACGTGTTCTAACGTATTTCTCACCCGATTGTGGTTACAATAAAACCGACATTGCAAAATAATAAATCAAAAACAGGAAAGAAAAATGGAAGAAAAAAACGATCTCAGAAATAAAAATCTCTCCTCCTCATTGGAAGAGAACGTTATAAATATCAGAACCCTGATGTCCAACAGCAGCGACCTCACCATAAAACACGCAAAAGCCGGCGGTCACACTATCTGCATCGTCTTCTGCGAGGGTATGGCAAGCACAGAAACAATGGCTGATCTTATTTTTAGACCGCTGAACGGCATTAAAGAGAAAATGACCCTTGAAGAGCTTGAACAAAGTCTTGAGGAAGAAATAGTCCTTGCGGGAGAGCAGAAAAGGGCGGATACCTACAAGGATATGTGCCTTGATATAATGTCGGGTTTCGTTGTTATCCTTGTGGAAGGGGTAAGCCACGGGCTGTCCATTGGAGTACAGGGCTACGCCGCCCGCTCGGTGGAACAGCCCTCTACCCACAATAACGTAAGAGGCAGCAGAGACGGCTTTGTTGAGGTAATACGCACAAATATTTCTCTGATACGCCGCCGTATGAAAACCCCGGACTTGGTGTTTAAGATGATGCAGTTAGGCGATATGTCAAACACCGACGTCTGCCTTTGCTATATCAAAGGTGTGGCGGACAAAAAGCTTGTGAAGCAGGTTGAAAAGTATCTGAAAAAGGTGCCGCTGAACACCATAATCGAGTGCGGATATATTCAGTCCTTCCTTGAAAACCCCGGCAATCAGATTTTCTCCGAGGTAGGCACCACCGAACGCCCCGATACCTTTACATCGAAGCTCCATGAGGGCAAGGTGGGAATACTTGTGGACGGTTCTCCCTTTGCGCTGTATCTGCCGAAGCTCTTTATGGAAAACTTCAACGTTATCGACGACTACACCGGCAGACCGGTTTACACGGCGCTGATAAGAGTCCTTCGTTATATAGCATTTATTGTTGCCACCGTCACATCGGGATTTTACGTTGCTCTTGCCAATTTTAACCCGGAGCTGTTTCCCGAAGCCCTGCTGCTGAACCTTGCCACAAGCATACAGGACACGCCCTACCCGCTTCTTGCCGAGTGCCTTATAATCCACATTTTCTATGAGATAATGCGGGAGGCGGGGCTGAGAATACCTACCAACATCGGTCACGCCGTTTCTATCGTAGGCGGTCTTGTGATAGGCGATATAGTGGTATCGGCGGGGCTTGTGGGTGCGCCTATGGTTCTTGTGGTGGCAGTGTCGGCGATAACCAGCTTTGTGGTTCCCGACCTATATGACAGCATTGTAATAATGCGCTTTGCCTATATCATTGTGGGCGGAATATGGGGACTTTTCGGCATAACCGTTCTCTCGGCGTTAGTGGTGGTGAAGCTCTGCTCTCAGGAGAGCTACGGAGTGCCTCACACCGCCCCGATTTCTCCTTTCTCGCCAAAGGCAATGCGCGACTTCATACTGCGCCGAGACTGGAAGATACTGTCTAAAAAGGATTACAGAGTTCAGGATCTTTCAGGCGTCAGAATAGGCGAAACAAGCGGCAAAAAGGACGAAAGGCATTAATATGACCGATAACAAAAAAATAAGCTGTATTCAGCTTGCGGTGCTTCTGATAATGTCACGGCTCTTTTCCGAAGCCGTCAATTTTCCCTTAGTAAACACAGAGTACGGTATGCAGAGATTTGCGGTTATCCTTACCGCTTACGCAATTTTGTTTGTTCTCTATGCCCCGCTGCTGTATTTATCGAAAAAATATCCCGGTGAAAGCGCCGCAAGCATTATAATCAACAGATACAAGTGGTTAGGCTGGCTTTATGCGGTGCTGATTGCCGTCTCCGTTCTAACGGCTTCCATATCCTCAATGTGCCGTATGAGATTTTACGCCTCCAGCACGATTTTCGGACAAGCGCCGCCTGTGCTTCTTATCCTGCTGATCCTTTTTGTCTGCGGGTTCACGGCGTGGAAGGGAATACAGGCTGCGGCAAGAAGCGGCGTTATTTTTGCGGCATTGTTTGTGGGCTTTCTTGTGTTGATAGCGGTAAGCGTATGGGGGCTGTGCGACGTTAAATGGCTTTACAACGCCTTTATCGAGGACGGCAATAAATTCATAGCACAGGTAATGGAGCAGATAGGGAGCAATACGGAAATAATTTTCTTCTCCGTTCTTGCGGAAAATGTTACGGAAAAAACTCACCGCACAATTATTTGGTATGTGCCTGCGGTAATGATTATATTAGAGCTGATGTTCCTGCTTGAAATGTTGGTTTTAGGTCCCTTCCTCAGCAATGTAAGCTTCCCCTTTTTCACTGTGTCGGCGCTGTCAAACATTGTGCTGTTCCAGAGACTTGACGGGATAGATGTGGCAGTGTGGACCTTTATGTGCATCATAAAAATATCTCTCGCCTTAATCTGCATTAAAACCCTCTTCGGAAAGCTTGCAGGAGAAAAAACGGGAATGTGTGCGGCGGCTTTTTCACTTGCCGCAATTGCCGCTGTTTCAATAGGCTTAGGCGGAAACTCAGCCTTTGTAGAATGGGTGACGGGAATTTTAACGAACGGCATACCCATGCTTATATGCGGCGTACTGTTCCCGATTACGGCGATAATAATAAGAAAATGCAAAGGAAAATAAAGGGTTTGAGGAAAATGAAAAGATTTCTTAAAATAATATCGGCGCTTACAGCGGCGGCAATTATGAGCGGCTGCGTTCCCCATACCGAGCTTAACGAAAAAGCCATAGTCCTTGCAATAGGCATTGACTATGAGGAGAACAAATTCAATATAGCCTTTCAATACTACACTCCCACGGGACTGGGCGGCAAAACTCTTGTGGACAACTCACAGCCCAATGTGCTGACGGCAAGCGGAACGGGGGAAAACGTCTACGGCGCTTTGGAGGACGCTTCTCTGCGCTGCGGAAGAGAATTGATGTTGGGAGTAACTCAGATTATTTTCATCGGAGAGGAAGCGGCAAAGAAATCGGTGGACATGGTGGTTGACTTTACCAAAAGCTATTTTCAAAGTCACCCGGATATGATGATAACCACGGTGGAGGGAAAAGCCTGCGACGTTTTAAATGTAAAGTTTAACGAAGGCATTGTCTCCACTCAAAAGTTTGAGTTTATGTTCTCCAATGCGGAAAAAACAGGCGTAATCGATTTACCCTCGGCTCTCGAGCTTTTCATTGCCCTTGAAACAAAGCAAAAAAGCGCTTGTCTCCCTCGTCTCAGGCTTATTGACGACGGAAAAAGCGACGCCTCACAGGACGGAAAGACGGTGGAGTTAGCCGGAGGGGTTCTGATAAAGGACGGAAGGGCTGTCTGCGAAACAGACACCGAGGTGCTTTCGGGGCTTTGTCTATTGTCGGGCAAGGCGGGAACGGGAACGGTAACGGTCGACTACAACGATGAAAAAATTTCTGTAAGCTTAAACAATGTTAAAACCAAGATAAAAACCTCTGAGGAAGACGGAAGGCTTATTTTTAACGTTTCGCTCACCTCCGAGGGGCAGTATCTGAACTACCCCAAAAGTCATTTCGAGGATAACGACAACAAGGAAATAGAGTCTCTCTGCGGCGAACAGCTTATAAACCGAATGAAATCCACCCTTGAAGAAACCGTTTATAAATACGGAGCCGACGTTTTTTTGCTGGAGAAAACCGTAAGGCATCAAAACTATAAGCTTTGGAAAACAATTGAGGAGGATTTCGAGAGTTATCTGATGAATTCGGAATTTCGCTTTGACACAAAGATAAATATCGACAAGCTTGTCTTGACAAAATAGAAAAACCGTTGTATACTGAAACGGTAACTTTACTGTGCGAACGCGGGGAGGGATCCGTGAGGAAAGTCCGAGCATCACAGAGCGGGGTAGCTGCTAACGGCAGCCGAGGGCGACCTTAGGGCAAGTGCAACAGAGATAT
>CAYMFX010000192.1:0-4053 GCA_964389845.1 uncultured Ruminiclostridium sp. | reverse complement strand
TTGAATCTACCGGTATCTACCACACTAACATCATCAGCTTTCTGCTTTCGCAGAAGCTCAACATCTTATGATGTCAAAGAATCAGTCCTTCGTTATTCATCTGCTTGACTGCTGCTTCAACAACATTGTTTATTGTATTATTAACAGTTGATATATCAACTTCAAAGCCCTGCTCCTTTAAAAAATTAATTACATACGCTTTCTTTTCTGCTCCTCTATTAGCGCCTTTAAAAATCTGCTCTGCTGCCGAAACCCCAATCTTGACCCATGTAATAAGGTTAACCAGTTTATCGCTTCAAACGACGCTATAAATCAAGGCATTTTGAAGCTTGCCCTCTTTAGCCAATGCTTCCAGCTGAACAACAACGTCGGAATAATCAACATCGTTATATACGCCGATAAAATCCTTAATTTGATTTTGGTAATTGACGACCTTTTCTGCTCTCTCTATCCAATCGTTAAGTTCTTCAATTCTCTTTGCATTGTTCGGGTCATTAACGTCATATCCGCCTAACTCAATCCGTGCATCTCTAAGCCTTTCAGTTAAGTTACTTATATACTCATCAAGCGTCCCCTGAGACTTTTCGGCAGCTTCATCAAATCCGGCAAGAAATTTTCCTGCCGACTCATCAGTAAGCATATGATCTATGCGTTCAATAAAGTTTTCAAAAGGTAAATCAAATCTTTCTAACACATCTTCGCCGAAAATTTCCTTAATATCCTCAAGAGTAGCTTTCCGCCCGCTGTTGACAATCTCACGATACTTGCCCATTTCGTCGAGTATCTCTTTATATCTTTGAGCGGTGGCTTCTCTGTCTTCAAAATCCTCTAACGCTTTTTCTGCTTGGTTTAAATAATCCTCTTGCTGTTCCCAAGTATTGCCTTGAAAAATATTAGTGATGTTTTCAAGTGAATTTTTAATTGAGGCATAACTATTGCCAAGCAGGAAATTAATTATCTCTTCCCACCAATCATAGTTTTCCGTACGTGCGTCATCAAAAGGATTGTTGTCATATTGAGATTTTCTGAATGTCTCTTGTGCAGTTTCATTAGCTTCCTTTTTCTTAAGCTCTAATTCAAGTTCTTTAAGCCTAATTTCTGCTTCAAGCTGTTTGTTGTACTCTTTAAGGTTTTCAATTGCGCTCTCTTCAAAAAGATTGGGCATCTTAATCTGCTGAAGCTCGTAAAGGCGCTCCTTAGATTCTTTAAGTTGTTCATTCAAGCTTTCCTGTTCGGACTCAAGATTTTTAACTTCACCTGTCAGATCGTTTATTTTATTGATACCGTTTTCGTAAGCATTGACAATCTCCGAAACTTTTGATATAATAGCATTAATGGCAGCGGAAATTGCCGTGGCTATTGTTGCATAAGCAATGGTATTGAGAGCGGTCTTCAGAAGCTTGATACCTGCCGCCGAAGCCTTGAACTTAAATGTTTGCTCTTCTAAGGCTTTGTTGTGGTCAATTACCTCGGTACGTGCGTCTTTATTGGCTTTCTTTAAATCATCAACGGAAGCCTTTAAAACGTCGTGTCCTTTGGCGTAGTCTTGGAGGTATTTTTTCCCGTACTTAAAATTGTCGGAATAATCATCCCACGAAGCTTTCGCTTTGTTTATTTCCGTTTGCTTCTCCTGAAGTTTTTCCAGTTGAGTTCTGGCTTCAGCTGTATCAAGTTCTGGAATGTATGAATTGATATTATCTTTGCTAACAATTTCGCCCGCTTTATTTCTAATCCACTTGTCCTCTTTTACTGACGGCGAAGTGAACATAGTCTTTAGCACGTTTTTGAATTTGTTAGCTGCGCCTTCTGATTCTTTGAAAGAGGCTTCTACTTGAGAACGCCATTCTGCAAAGCTTCTCTTGCTAAATCCCAACTGGTTCTTGATGCCATTTAAATCTTTCTCAAAAGATCTGAATATCGTACTGTTTTTGTAATTTTGTGGATAATTACAAGTAAATTTACACAGATTTTGATGGAATCAGAAATTCTTTGTTTTGACCATCTTTATTAAAGAAATTAAGAAGGAGCGCATACTGATGTTTAAATACTGTAAAAAATGTGGTAGTGTTGAAGACGGGTTTGACTGTCAGTTTGAAGAAAAATGTGGAGTGTGTGGTAGTATAATGGTTCCAGTTCCCACGAAGTATCTTTCTGAAAAGGATGAAGTAAAGCCTTTTAAAGAACTTGAAGGTAATATATCTCTACTCAGGGAAGAACTTGTGAAGACCTCGCCTGAATTCGATCAATATTTATTCGACCACAGAGACGAGATAGAAGCAAAGAAACAAGCTCATAATGACTACGTCTGGGGCTTAGCTCATAGTCATGCCGTCCGTGAAGGCAAAGACAAAGGCAATAAATTCGGTATAGAATGTCCCTACTGTCACGCCACTAACGTAAGAAAAATCACTGTTGCTTCTAAAGCCGTGCATACAGCTGTGTTCGGCATATTCTCGATGGGCAGAAACAGCAAACAATGGCACTGTGACCATTGCGGGAGTGATTTTTAGAATATCATACTCTTTACATAAATAAGAGGCTACTGTGTAAATAAGTAGCCTCTTTGTCCTTTATAATCTTATTTAAATAAGGATGCAAGAAAATCTTTTATATTCTCACCCCAAAATTGCCATATTGTAACCAGCCCTGAAATTATTCCAATTCCCCAGCCTAACCAAGCGAAAATGCGTTCGCCTATTGTTTTTCTCTTTAGCCCAGCCGCATATTTTGCATGTTTATCAATATATTTGTGAAGCTCTATCGACTTGTTAAAAGCTTCTTCATATTTACTAAAAACCTCATTTTTGTCGACGTCTTCGCCATTGCCTTGAATCTCTTTGTTTATATTTATCATTTAATTTTGTCCAATCCTCTATTAACATCTTCCATTGTACGAAACTTCTTCCGAGCCAATAAAGGATTACCACGTCTAATTTTTCTGTTATCTCTTTTTTTTGAATAGCGAATTTTCTTCTTAGGTATATTATCAGAAATAAACATCAACTCATCTAACAAAAGAAATAATTTTATTTTGTTAAATTTGTACATCTATTCAATAATTAGATTTTAAACAACGTTCAATAAGCGGAGATGTGTTTAAGAAACACTTGTAAAATCTAAATTTCAATAGGTAACACTGGGATAAGCAGTATTTTTAGCAGAAGTGGCACAGGGCACACGGGTGGAAGCGTTAATTCTATCAATCATACCATTATCCAAAATCACCTTCTGTTTACCTATTTCATCATCAACTTTAAATAAAATATCTCTTGCCTCTCCAACAGTTAAGCCGTTTTCTACGATTGCGTCAATAATATCTTTTATTATTTTTTGTTCATTATACATTTTATACAAAATCCTTTCTACTTATTATAGTATCATTTGCACGTTTTCTGTGCGATCCTAAAAAGAAACACCTTTAAATATTATAGCCTTATAAGAAACATACGTAGTTTCTTATAAATAACTTTTGCAGAAGAGGGGATACCAAAATGCCAACTACAGGCGAAAAGCCCGGCAAGGGGGATTATACTTGTGATAAACGCGGACAAGTTGTCGTTTTAGACGATGATGCCGACACCCTACCTCCTTGCCCCAGTTGCAGTGGTACAGAGTATCACTAATCTACCAAGGTAAACCGTTTAATATTAAATGGTTTACCAAACCATTGAGCCCAGATTGCGAGCTGTTTTGTTCCATTCTGGACTTGATACTAAGTTACCATATAACGAGCATTTTTACGAAAAATTAGACACAAATATATCCCCCGCTATTACAGTAGGGGATATAGCTACTCTTTTATTATAGTGATTTACGGGACCATTTAAGTTATAACAACATTTTTCAAAAAAACAAGTCAAGAACAGATACAACTATGCCAAACAAAGCCATAATCGCCGTCAAGAGGGCTTTTATATTTGTTCGCGATTGCACTTTTGCTGTGATTCTTTTGTTGTCGTTGTAAAATTGTTTTAAAAGTATGTAACTTTTTGCCGCATCATAATATAATTCAATTATATTATGGGTGTGACTATCGCAACCGACACGTTCTTC
>CAYMFX010000191.1:0-4101 GCA_964389845.1 uncultured Ruminiclostridium sp. | reverse complement strand
TTTTGGCACAGCGGCGATGATTATTACATGAAGCCCGAATCGGAAGTGTTTCCGGAGCAAAAGCTTGAGCAGACAATGGGAGGAATGTAATGAAGAAAAGAAAAAATACAAACGGGGAAAAAGAATTTAACACCAAGCCTCAAAAGGATTTCCTTGATATGATTGCTCCCTCAGTGGTAAAATTCTACACGGACTATTTTATCTGCGGAAACACTTTTCGCTGTGTCTGGGTATTGCGTGAATATCCAACAAGCACATCGGAACAGGCAATTCTGCGCTATCTTGGAGAAAAGGACGGCGTGACGCTCCGCATTTATACCCGCCATGTTACAGCCGCAGAGGAAAAAAGGATTATCGCCAATGCCGCCAACAAAAACCGTATGCAGCGCAGTTCTACCAACAATTTGCAGCAGACCGTTGCCGCCGAAAGCAACCTGCAGGACGTAGCGCAGCTTGCCGCCGATATGCACAGAAACCGTGAGCCACTGCTCCATGTAGCTGTTTTTATCGAGATGATTTCCGACAGCCTTGATAATCTGCGAATCCTGCAAACTGAGGTGCAGACCGAATTAGTGCGCTCCAAGCTGAATGTGGATAAGCTGATGTTAAGGCAGCAGCACGGGTTTATGAGCGTGATGCCAAGCGGCAGAAATATGTTTCGGGAGCAGTTTGAGAGAGTTATTCCCGCAAGCAGTACGGCAAATTTATATCCCTTTTCATTTTCGGGAAAGACGGACGAGCAAGGTTTTTACCTTGGAAAAGACAGGTATGGAGGAAACATTATCGTTGATTTTGATAAGCGCAGCGATGATAAGACCAATTCAAATGCCCTTATACTCGGCAACAGCGGTCAGGGGAAATCATATCTTCTCAAGCTTATTTTAACAAATTTGAGAGGAAAAGGCAAGCATATAATTTGTCTTGATCCTGAACTTGAATTTGCGGAATTAACATTGAATCTTGGGGGCTGTTTTATAGATCTGATGTCAGGGGAATACATCATAAATGTACTCGAACCGAAAACATGGGACGATGGGAGCAATGCTGATGAGGACGCTCCGCAAGCCTTTAAATGCAAAACAAAATTATCTCAGCATATCAGCTTTCTGCGTGATTTTTTCCGAACATACAAGGATTTTACCGATCGTGAAATTGATACGATAGAGCTGCTTCTGATAAAGCTGTACGATAATTTTAGTATCAGCGATGACACCGATTGGAGTGCTTTGAAGCCTGACGATTACCCCATTCTTTCGGATTTTTACGCACTCCTTGAAACGGAATATCAGGGGTATAATCCAAAGCAAAAGAACCTCTATACCGCCGAAACTCTGCAAAATATTTGTCTTGGCTTGCATTCGCTTTGCAAGGGTGCGGAGAGTAAATTTTTTAACGGACACACCAATATTGCCGATGATAATTTTGTGACGTTTGGCGTAAAGGGACTTTTGCAGGCAAGCAAAAATATCAGGAACGCTCTGCTGTTCAATGTGCTTTCATATATGTCGGAGCAGCTTCTCACAAAGGGAAACACTGTTGCAAGCGTAGACGAGTTTTATTTGTTTCTTTCAAATCTAACAGCGGTGGAGTATATCAGAAATTTTATGAAACGTGTTCGTAAAAAGGAATCGGCAGTAATTCTCGCTTCGCAAAATATAGAGGACTTTCTAACCGAAAATGTTCGTGAGCTTACAAAGCCGCTGTTCGCTATTCCTACCCACCAATTTCTGTTTAATGCAGGAACAGTAGACAGCACTTTCTATATGGACGCACTACAATTAGAGCCTTCCGAATATAAGATTATTCAGTACCCTCACCGTGGAATGTGCCTGTATAAGTGCGGAAATGAAAGGTATTGTTTATGCGTGATTGCGCCGAAATATAAAGCGGAATTGTTTGGAAAGGCAGGTGGAAGGTAAATTTTTCTTGCTTTTTTGCGGATAAAGTGGTATACTATATAAAAGGGGTTGATGAAAATGAATGACAAAATCTATTCCATAGAAGAAATACAAAGCCGCATTTCACCGATTGCAATGCAGTATGGAGTTGAGCGTGTGTATCTGTTTGGATCATACGCAAAAGGCTGTGCAACTGAGGAAAGTGACATTGATCTTAGGATTGACAAGGGCATGTTAAGAGGGCTGTTCGCTTTAAGCGGAATGAGACTTGAAATATGTGATGCTCTTTCAAAAGAGGTTGACCTGCTGACCACCAACAGCCTTGACGAAAAATTTCGCAATAAAATTCGAGAGGACGAGATGCTAATTTATGAACGGACGTGTTAGTGAAATATTAAATAAATTTTGACTTGCCTGACATATTGAAAAGGAGGGATTATAGTGAGTGAGGGCAACTTCAAAACCAATGTGGTAACAGGCAGCGCACTCGGTGCGATGGTAAATACGGTGCGTAATTTTGACATGCGTGATTGCTTCGACAGCTTGATGAAATTTCTGAACTCACAGTGCGGCAGCCGCATTTGCATCCTTTACGGATTACGCCGAACAGGAAAAACCACAATGCTTCAACAAGCCATCGGAGAATTGCCGTTGCCCGAATGTGCATACCTTAAAGCGAGAACCACAGACACTATGGCAGATATGAACAGCGACTTAAAAACACTTTATAATGCGGGATTCAGATATGTGTTCATTGATGAGGTCACCTTGCTTGAGGATTTTATTGGCTCGGCGGCGCTGTTCTCGGATGTTTTTGCGGCTCAGGGAATGAAGATCGTGCTGTCGGGAACGGATTCGCTTGGGTTTTGGCTGACGCAGTCCGACGAGCTTTATGACCGTGCAGCTATGATCCATACAACATATATACCCTTTCACGAACACAGCCGCTTGCTGAAAACCAATGACCTTGACGAGTATATACGCTACGGCGGCACACTTCGTGCAGGTGAAACGGACTTTGAGGACAGCACCCTATTTGATGACAGTATAAGCTTTCGTGACGACGAATCAACACGCAGATACATCGACACGGCAATATGCAGAAATATTCAGAACAGCTTAGCGTTCTACGATAACGGCGGACATTTCCGAAATTTGCAAAAGCTGTATGAAGTCGGAGAGTTAACGAATGCGATAAACCGTATTGTTGAGGATATTAACCATTATTTTCTCGCCGATGTGCTAAACAAAAATTTCAAGTCTCACGATTTGGGAACCTCCGCCGCTAACCTTAGAAAAGCAAAGGAACTTGATAAGCGAACGGATATTCTTGACAAGATAGATATTTCCGAAGTTACAAAACGGCTTATGGAAATACTTGATATTCGCAATAAAGAGGAATTGTCAATCGGTATTACAGACGCTCACGCTACAGAAATCAAGGAATATCTGAGGGCGCTTGACCTCATAGTTGACTTACCCTATGAGGGTACGACTGAGGGCGGAGAACAGGAATCGCACACTTTGTTTACACAGCCGGGCTTGCGTTTTTGTCAAGCACAGGCACTTGTTTATTCGCTGACAAAAGACAAAATTTTCTCTTCGGCAAGTGAGCGTGAGAAAAACCTTGCCGCACAAAGAATACTCGACGAGGTGCGGGGACGAATGACAGAGGACATTGTTTTGCTTGAAACCTTGAAGCAAATCGGAAAATATCGCAAAGTGTTTAAGTGGCAAACAGCCCGCAGCGAATACGATATGGTGATATACAACAGCGAGGAACACACCTGTGAAATATTCGAAATCAAGCATAGCAAACAGGCTGTACCCGAGCAATATCGTCACCTAATTAACGCCACGGAGAACAAGCTTCTGGGGTCGAGGTTCGGCGAAATTGTAAAGAGGAGCGTTTTGTATAACGGCGAAAGCTTTACTGCGGACAACGGTGTAGAATATGAAAATATCAGCGAATATCTGTCATTTCAGCCACAGCAGACAATGGTTTTTGAACCCGAAGAACAACAAAATATGGAAATGAAATTTGGCTTTTAAGGAAAAATTAAGATTTGATACCCGACATATGTTCGGGTATTTTTTATGAAAAGGAGAGAAGCATGGCAGTACCTGTCGTTGTTCTGAAAGCCGTTTCCACAGCCGCAACAAGCAAAAAAGGGAGAAACGTTTTAGCAGTGCTAATTGCCGC
>CAYMFX010000190.1:0-4187 GCA_964389845.1 uncultured Ruminiclostridium sp. | reverse complement strand
TCTGCTGCTGACAGCGGAAGTATCACAATCAATGGCGATGACAAGGATAAATTGGGCAAAAGATACTTTAATCAAATTGGCTTTATGCCCCAATATCCTAAGTTTTATCCCAACTACACTGCTGATGAAATTATGAAATATATGGCGGCGTTAAAGGGCGTCACAGACAGAGAAAAAGGAAAAGAATTGCTAAATTTTGTAAATCTCTATGACAGCAGGGATAAAAAGGTCGGTGCATTTTCAGGAGGTATGAGACAACGTCTTGCAATAGCCGCATCAATGATAAACGATCCCGAAATACTTATACTTGACGAGCCTACGGCGGGACTTGACCCGATTGAAAGAATACGTTTTCGCAATATTATTTCTCAGCTTGGTACAGGCAGAATAATTTTGATAGCTACTCATATAGTTTCAGATGTTGAATATATGGCGGAAAGAATAATACTTCTGAACGAAGGAGAGATCATAAAGGATATGTCTTGTGAAGAGCTTTGTAAGAGTATAGAGGGAAAAGTCTGGCAATTTTCGTCACAAGCCGGCTGCTTTAATCTGAGCGAATATATGAAAAGCCATAAAGTAAGTGAAATTTCACGTTCCCTTGAAATGCGTGTAATTTCCGATGAGCCGCCCTCGGAAAATGCGATACTCTTGCCGCCAAAGTTAGACGATGTGTTTTTATATTATTTAGACGTATGCGGGTTGGAGGGCGATGAAGGATGAAGGAGGTACAAAGACGTGAAAAACATTTTTACTCTTTCATGCTTTGAGTTTAAAAAGTTGTTTATTAAAAAGTCCTTTCTTGTTATATTAGCTTTTATGTATTTGTTTAATATTGTAAATATTGTAAGGCATTATAATATTTACGGCGGTAACGATGGAAATGCGCTTGCTAATAACGGCGCTTATGCCGTTTATTCTGTTTACAAGGGTGAGCTTACGGAAGAAAAGCTGGAGGAAATAGCCGAATTGAGGACGCAAGCCGACAAGGTTTTGTCGTCATTCGGTTCAGAATATACCACAGAGTATGACCCCGATAAATATTATAGCGGCTATGCCTATGGTGACGCAGGTATTTTTTATGAGCTGTCAGAAGAAGTGAACAGGCTTACAGGTTATTCAAGCAGTATATCGGAGCTTTCTTCACAAGCGGAGGAGCTGTTAAAAAACGACCGCATAAGTGATTATCATAAAAAAATAAATCGAAATACCGCAGCATTGTTCGGTGACAGAGAACTTACAGCTCTTACTCATAATAACGGAATAAGCAATTTTTTCGATTACAAATTTTCATCGGTTTTGTGCGTCATTTTGCTGATAATCGGCACGATTCTGATATTCACCTCCGATAAGGAGGCAGGTGCAGACATTTATCTTAACTCCTCGATCAACGGAATGGGAGAGACTGCTGTTGCAAAGCTTATGGCGGCAGATTTTTTTACATTTTGTATAGCACTGTTGTTTTTTATAACAGATTTGGTTTCTTTCACCATTCTGCTCAAAATAGACGGTTTTGACCAGCCTATTTACTCCTTGGCAGACTATTTTGCTACACCCTATACTATGACAATTTGGCAGTTTATATTGCTGTATTTTCTTTTACGGTTTTTAGGATTTTTGTGTATTACCTCGTTGGCAGCTTTACTGACAGCCACATTGAAAAAACCGATTCTGTCAGTGATTGCTTCTGTTTTCTGCTTTGCTGCAATGATGCTGCTCAAAACCTACTGCTTATCTCAAAGCAACAGGATTATTAACCTTTTTAATCCGCTTGTGCTTATTACTGCCCCAAAATATATAAAAAGCTACAATACCTTGAATTTCTTTTCAAATCCAATTATGTTTATTTATGCAGCATCACTTTGCGTGGTTATTTTGACGGTATTTTTTTTCTGTGGGTTGATTCTGCTGTCATCATTTAAGAAAAGGAGAGCAAAAAATGTTTATAGAAGAACTTAAAAAACAGCTTGTAAAGAACCGCCTTGCCCTGCTGCTTGCAGCAGTATTGACAGTGGATGCTTTGTATGCTCTCTTTTCATCGGTAAAACCAGATATCTACATAGATGTGACAGGCTCTGTTTCCCAGGATATCCGACCCTATTATTCGGCGTGGAGTATGCTTCTGAGCAGCAGCTCCTTAAATTGGGCATTATTGATATTTATTTGCATTGTAACCTTGAAAATATGGGTGGACGAATACAGACTTAATATGCAGGTGTACAATCTCACTTCTGTCAAGGGAAGGACATCTCTTGCGGGCAAAAAAGTGTTGATTACACTGGGGTTGGTTCTCCCCACCGCTCTGATATCTGATTTTATCAGAATACTGATGTACGGCATAAATCTTTCCTTCAAAAATCTGCCGCTAAATGAGTGCGGATTTTTCTACGAAACGAGCGAATTTGCGCTGACGGCTTTGCAAGCCTCTTTAGCTTCGGTTTTTCTTCATTTTGTCGGCTATTTGCTTTTTTGCGGTTTCTGTATTTTTACGGCAGTATCTGTAAGAAGCTCGGTGAACTGCATTGGCGCAGATCTTGCAATAATGCTTATTCCCCTTTATATTTTTGACGATGGTGACGTAAGGTTAAGACTGCCATTTCCGATATCCTTTTTGCAGGGAGAGAATATGTTTTGGGGATCGTTGATTGATGCGGCAAGCGAGAATGCTGAAAATCCCCGATATCATTACAAGGCACTTAATACGGATGATATTGTATTAAATGTTATTTTGGCAGTATTGCTTGCAGCTACTTTGATTGTGATTTCCATTATGATTTTTTCGGGTGTCAGGCTTAAATTTAAGAGGGTCAAGACGGTTGCACTGCCCCTTATCATTTTAATGCTTTTCTCGGGATGCAATAACAGCGTGCTGCCAAAAGAGCAAAAAAGCGGATATATTGTTTTGAATGATAATGATCATATATACAACAAAGAAAAAGACGAGGTTTTTTCTGTAAACCCAACACCCTTTACCAATTGGAGGGTTGAGCAGGTATACGGAAATTATGCCATAATTACTGAGGATATGACCCCGGATATTTCCAACGGAAAGTTTTACATAAAAGCCGTAAATCTTGACGATTTTTCTGAAACACTGCTTTACACGAGGGGAATGGAGGCAGATTCTGACGGAATGTTAGGGCTTGATAATGTTATAAACCTACCCGCTTGGCTTTTCTATGACGAGGTCGGTACAAGGTACGGAAGCGGCTTTCGTATTGCAAACAATAAGCTGTATTTTTGGGGAAATAATGACATTTTGTGCGTTGACTTATCAAGCGGTACAGAAACAAGGATTCTCGAAAACATTGAGTTTTCAGATATAGTCTTTGGCGAAGAGGGAATTTATTATAAAACCGGCGACGACAATATGATTTATCTTAACAACTGCGAAAACAAAGTCGTTGATTTTCCCACAGACATTTATGCGGTAGGGAAAGATGTAATCGCAGCGGTCAATTCGGAAGACGGCTGTTTATATTTAGTTACAGAAAAAACCACAGAAAAAATTTTGGATGCGGAGGTTCAGGAAATATTATACACAAGTAAAGCTGTAACAGTATTTAATGCCTATTCCGAGGACGAGGGTATGGTCGTCACTTGTGCGCTTATAGGCGACAGCTTGATGGATTACGGAAAATGCGCTTATTACGCCGATGATGACGGAGTTTATTTTCTTAATAACGGGAAGGTGACAGTTCAAGAGTATTAAAGCTTATTTGTTGAAGTACCCACAAGTTAAATAAAAAGGCGATTTAATAATATTTGCCTTTATTTTTAACTATCTTTTGAGAACTTCTAAAAACCGCAATTCGGGGTGAAATCATTTTCAAAAAAACCGTTATATTATGCGGTTGCAATTCACATTAAACATAGTTTTTAGAGGTTCTCTTTTTTCTGATTAGCAAGTATTTTCCGTGTTTTGGGCGCACATTGTTTTTGAATCACTTCATTATAATCCTCAAACTCAATAGGCACTGCTATCTGCGGAAACTTCCTAAGAATCTCTGTTTCCAACTCAGCCCGATCCGCATACTGCACCTTCCGCTCAGCCTTTTCCTCAATGGAATAAGTGTCCTTAAACTGAATGCCCCATTTGAAGAACAGCTTGAGCCTTGTTCTCATCGGGTGACAGCCCGTTTTCATCACGATGAAGTGACCTTTCGGCATGGATTTCAGCTCGTCAA
>CAYMFX010000189.1:0-4294 GCA_964389845.1 uncultured Ruminiclostridium sp. | reverse complement strand
AATCGCCGTATTTAACGGAAAAGCCGATTTGTCAATGTGTCTGCCCTTCCTGAAGGAAAAGGCGGAAAGCTTTTCGGACACCATTATCAAAAATACTCCTAATGCGATTATCGTATTAAACGAGTCCTTAGAGGTTCAGCAGATAAACAAGGCTGCAATGAAGCTTATGAATATCGCCAATGCTTCCGACGTATTGGGCGAGCAGGTGGTGCGCATTCTTGACCCCCTTCCCTTCTTCGACGTTATCGAAAGCGGAGTAAATGTTCACGATAAGCGCATTTACCTTGCGGAGTACAACAAGTATGTTGAACAAACTCTTATCTACGACCAGAGCTACCACATTATTATGAGCATTATGCGTGATGTAACCGAAGAAGAAAAGGCGAAAAAGGCAAAAGAGGAGCTTAGCAGCAGCACTATTGAAATCACCGACAAGGTTATTGAAAAGCAGATGATGGCGGTTCAGGAGATTGCTTCCCTTTTGGGCGAAACCACCGCCGAAACCAAAATCGCACTTACAAAGCTGAAGGAATCGCTTAATCAACAATGAGGAATAATGCCATATGAACAATCTATGTACAGATATAGGCTATCACAGCCTTAACCATGTAAACGAACAGCTTTGCGGGGATCAGGTGATTGTGGTAAAGCCCGACGAGGATACGGAAATCGTTGTGTTGGCTGACGGCTTGGGCAGCGGAGTAAAGGCGTGTATTCTTTCCACCCTTACGGCAAAGATTATTTCTACAATGATGGCGCAGTCAATGTCCGTTGAGGAATGCGTAAACACCATTGCTTCAACTCTTCCTGTGTGCAAGGTGCGGGGCGTAGCTTACTCCACCTTTACCATATTGAAAATTTACGGCAATGAAGAAGCTGAGATAATACAATATGATAATCCTCACGTAATACTTCTGAGAGACGGAAAAAACTTTGTCTACCCCGAAACATCAACGGAAATCGGCGGCAAGACGGTTTACCGCTCAAAGGTAAAGCTTTTTGAAGGGGACGTATTTATTCTGATGAGCGACGGCTGCGTTCATGCGGGAGTGGGAATGGCTCTTAATTACGGCTGGCAGCGTGAAAATATCATTTCCTATATGGAGAAGTATTACAGTCCCGACTATACCGCAAAGGCTCTGACAACTATTCTTTTAGACGAATGCAACAAGCTATACGGAGGAAGCCCCGGAGACGATACCACCGTCTGCTCGGTCAAAATAAGGCGCAGACAGTCGGTAAATCTTATGATAGGTCCTCCTTCAAACCCCAACGACGTTAAAAAAATGATGTCCCTTTTCTTTTCAAAGCAGGGAAAGCACATAGTCTGCGGCGGCACCACCTCTTCTCTCGCCGCCGAATACTTGGGGAAAACGGTGCGTCCCTCCTTGGATTACCTCGACCCCGAAATACCGCCTACCGCCGAGATTGACGGAGTGGATTTGGTTACCGAGGGAGTTATCACAATGAACCGCGTGGTTCTGTACGCTCAAAGCTATGTTAAGGACAACAATATGTTCAGCGACTGGAGCTACGGGTTAGACGGCGCCTCCGCAATATCCAGAATGCTGTTTGAAGAAGCTACGGACATAAATTTCTTTGTGGGAAGAGCGGCTAACCCCGCACACCAGAACCCCGATTTGCCTATAGGCTTCAATATTAAAATGCGGCTGGTGGAGCAGCTTAGCGACGCCTTAAAGGAAATGGGAAAGAAAATAAAGGTAAGTTACTTCTGAGAAAGGTTCAATGAGATGAGAAAATTTGATACAAAGGTTCAATATTTAAAATATCAGGTTCTCCGGGAGGTGGCAAGGTACGCATTCGAGGACAGAGAGCTGTATTGGTATCACGATATACCAAAGCTCATTGTTAAGGGCAAAGAGCCTACCATGAGATGCTGTATCTACAAGGAAAGAGCAATAATCGGCGAAAGAATAAAATTAGCTATCGGCGGAGACAAAAACAACCCGAACGTTATTCAGGTAATCGACATTGCCTGCGACGAATGCTCGGTAAGCGGTCATACCGTAACCGACAACTGCCGCGGCTGTATTGCTCACCGCTGCGAGGAAGCCTGCCCCAAGGGCGCCATTTATTTTGACAAGCAGCAGAAGGCGCACATTGACAAGGATAAATGCGTGGAATGCGGACGCTGCGCAAAGGTATGCCCCTACAGCGCAATTGTCAACAACAAAAGACCCTGCGAAAAAGCCTGCAAGATAGGCGCTATTTCAATGAACGAGGACAAGTGCGCTTCGATCAACTACGACAAGTGCATTTCCTGCGGCGCCTGCGTTTATATGTGTCCCTTCGGAGCCATTTCGGAAAAAAGCTTTATTCTCGACGTTGTGGATATTATCAAGAAGAGTGAAAACAACACCAAGTACAAGGTCTATGCAGTAGTAGCCCCCTCTATCTCCAGTCAGTTCACCTATGCAAAATTAGGTCAGGTTATAACGGGAATCAAGAAGCTCGGCTTCCACCATGTTATCGAAGCGGCATTAGGTGCGGATTGAGTTGCCTACAAGGAGGCTAAGGAGCTTAAGGAAAAGGGATTTTTGACCAGCTCCTGCTGCCCCGCATTTGTAAAATACATAGAGACGCAATTCCCGCAGCTAAAGGACAATATCTCCCACAATCTGTCTCCTATGGCGGAAATAGCCAAATATATCAAGGCGGGGGATCCCGACTGCAAGATAGTATTTATAGGACCCTGCACCGCAAAGAAAGCCGAATTTCAAAAGGAAACGGTAGCCCCCTACATTGACAGCGTTATCACCTTTGAGGAATTACAGGCGCTTTTCGACGGCAGAGATGTGGAGCTTGAAAGCTTGGAGGAGACGGCGCTGGACAACGCTTCATATTTCGGCAGAATCTTTGCAAGAAGCGGCGGACTTGCCGATGCGGTTATGCAGGCGCTTAAGGAACAGGGAGTGGAGGATTTTCAGCTTAACGCCGTTTCCTGCGACGGCATTGAGGAATGCAAATTAGCATTGCTGAAGGCTTCCAAAAACGTGCTGCCCAACAACTTCGTTGAAGGCATGGCTTGCGTAGGAGGCTGTATAGGCGGCGCCGGCTGTCTCACTCACGGAGAGAAAAACAAGAGCGAGGTTGATAAATACGGCAAGGAAGCCTATGAGAAGAGCATTAAGGACGCTATTTCCATTTATGTTAAGGATTAACGGATTTAATCTTTATACTCTGTTATAAATAATAAAGGAGCTCCTTTTAAACTAATTCCGTTTTAAAAACGTGCTAACGTTTTTAAAATATTCGGCGAAGCCGAATACGCCGCCGAAGGCGGTGCGGAATGTACGTTCAATACTATTTCTTGACGTGACGAAGTCACGTCGGTTCCGCTGAAAGCGGAACCTTTAAAAACGTTCAAAGAACGTTTTTAAATTAGAAATAGTATTATTGTGAGGGAGTTCCTTTTATTATTTTCTGTTTTTTGGGAAATGTTTACATTTCAGTCGATTCTTAATCAATTTTTTGACATATAGAATATAAATTATGACCTAAACAATATCAATTCTATACTTTAATCAACAAAACCACGCACTCCACATGGCTCGATACGTCCATTTTGATGTCAGAGCCTCCCGACGTTCGCGGAAACAAATCCAGTCGATTTCATCTGAAAATATCGATATTTGCCTCGTTCGCTTCAAGTCCATTAGTTCACGGGAACATATCCACTATTTCATGAAACCCGCGTAAAATGGGACTTTTTCGGGAATCTGGCTTGCCTATCGTCTCAACCTTGATCGGCACCGCGAGTGCATGGGATTTCATCGCCTCAACCCTAATTCCTTCCATGACAGAATTTGTATTTTTTTCCGCTTCCACATGGACACGGATCATTACGACCTATCTTTTTCGGCCAGTTTGCTCTTTCCTGAACCATAAGTGGTATTTTGCCATCATACATAAGTGAAAGTTCTCTCAGACGATACAGGTATTCTGAAACACCCAATAACGCCTGAAACATGTGCATCGCTTCGTTTTCAAATTCGAGAAGGTATTCCGTTTTCTTTTTGGTTCTGTCTTTCGGATTCGGAATGTAAGTAATGACCTGACTCACTGCGTCATATTCAACATCATTATGTCCAATTGCATTTCTTAGTTTTGCATTTACTACAACACACAAGAAATCGGTGTAGACTTCTGTGTTCAAGCAGAAATGATACCTTGATGCCTTTGTGAGCTTTATAAAATCCTCCAATGAAGACACATTCGTTTCCAAAGGATTCATCGAATTCGCGTCAGCCCTGTATTTTATGTTATTAAGAGC
>CAYMFX010000188.1:4085-4309 GCA_964389845.1 uncultured Ruminiclostridium sp. | reverse complement strand
ATAAATCTTGATCATATCGTGATTGCTTTTGGATTTCGTTTCCTCAACCTTGATTATTTTCATGATATGACCGCCGAGCTCCAGTGCTTCTTGTTCATCATAAGGCAAAGTATTGTCATAATTTTTAGGCTTCTGCATTTTGGCTTTCCTCCTGTCTTTGAGCATTTAGTTCGTAATATTCACGGATTGTCGTATCGACAAGCTTCAGATCGTTGTCTATTGTA
>CAYMFX010000188.1:1830-4075 GCA_964389845.1 uncultured Ruminiclostridium sp. | reverse complement strand
GAAACATATCCATCGGCGATTTAGCCGTTGATATTCCCTCTGACTGAGTAATAAACCGGTGTCCCTCATCATCGGCTACGCAATACAAAACGATACTGAATAATCCTTCGACTGTCAGTTTTTCATCAAGCATTTTTCCCGCTGTTTTTGCCTTGGCTTTATCGCCGTTGGTATCCACATGGTGCAGAAAATAAACTATTACGTCGGGCGGGGTACTCCTTATCACATATTGAATCAAATTATAAAAATTAACCGCCATATCAGTAAATTTGTCATACCCCTTTTCCTTTGCGCGATTAAAAAGTTCAAAAGCTATCAAATACTGACTATCGTCTATTGCAAACGCCTTTAAACCGGATTTATTATTAACAAGCTTTTTTTCAATAACGCTATATGTCGCATTATTTATTACGGATAGTTTCTTTTTGAAAGGCAGAGGCTTGTTTGCAACGTTAAAAATCCCGATTTCATATGGCTCAAAATTTCTTAGTGACGTACTTTTTCCGCTGCCGCTTTCTCCCATAACCAAAACTGGTATTCCCATATCATTTAATTTGCAGGTTTAAAGCTTCAATAAGCCTTGCCCCCGCAATCTCCTTTCCTTCCTTAATAGCTTCTTTAATAGCTGTTTTATCGGCATCAGGCTCTTTATACCTTATGTACTCTTCAGGCAGCGAAAAAACATCATCTACCTCCACTCTTTGAGACTTTTTAAAACTGCACTCAACCTTGGCAGTCTTGAATTTTTCTCCAGCCAGTACATCGGATAGATACCGCTCCAGGCTCTCCCGCCTTTGCTTCGCCTGTCTCTGTCTGCCCTCAAAGGCTTGCTTTTCGGCTTTGTAACTCTCCTCTTCAGATTTAAGATTTTTAATCCAAAGCGCAATGTTTTCGATTTTTGCGTCACGCTCAAGCTGAAGCTTGTCCAGCTGCTCAAAATCGGTTATTTCGCCTGTTTCCTCATTGACCAAGGCTAAAATACGCCTGTCAATCTCATATAAACTCGCCATCGTCTTCCTCCTCATAATTCTTGCACTCGCCGCCGCAATGCGGACAGTTTACATATATCTCGCACAGCTCCTCGTTGTGAGTGATTATGCACTCGTGCGGTTCTAAGATTGCGCCGCATATGGTACATTCATACATTATTGATTTCCTCCAAAGTAAGTTGATTTTCGTCACAGTCGGCTCTATCGGCGATTAGCCTGTTCTTCTTGTATTCGTTGTATTTTTTTCGATACTCATAACTTTTTCCGAAGATATTCCAAGCTGCTTTCACAACATTCGGCTCATAAGGTCTGATAAGCTCCAAGTCATTAACCGCCTTGTAGGAAATAGGGCACCCGCAACAGCCTGTCCGTGTCAATCCGTAAACCTCGTAGCGGAACACCCTTCTTCTGCCATTCGGATAGCCCCTCCGACATTATTTTCGACACGAAGGGCACCCCGCATTTTCGTGTTGCTTGCACTATCCCAATATCGGGGCGGCATTCTTTAATTTCAACGCCGTATTTTTTCGATGTAGCCTTAATGTGGTCTTTTGTTGCTTGCATTTCAAGTCCCGTGTTAAAAAATACATATTTTATAGGCGCAATAGAAGGGAATAGCACTCTTGTGTCCTCGATGAGATCTATAAGTATGTCGCTATCCGCTCCGCCCGAATATGAGCAAATAGCATTCGGGTGTTGTTTGAGCCGTGTTGCTATGATGCCTTGAATTGCTTGAAACTTTTCGGGCGCTTCAAGGTCTGCATATGAAGGTCTTTCCGTGTAAACACGGCTTTTGTAAACTTCTTTCATTCTGTATTGCCTCCCTCATTTTCATTCATTCTCGCTTTCCTCCCATACCTTCAATACACCATTTTCGAGGGTATAAAAAACGTCTTCCTTTATGTTTGTCCCATCAACGATAATAGTTTCCGCTTTGATAATATTTTCGTTTTCGTTATCAAATTCAACTAAAACAAGCGCCGATCCCTTTTTGCCTTTTGCTTTAGCGCCAGTGCCGAAAGCCACGGCTATGCCATTCTTTCCAACACTTGCTTTGCCTTCTTTTTTAACAATAGCCGCACCACGGTCGCCAGCGTTCGCCGCACCACAGTTGCCAGCGTTCGCCGCACCACAGTCGCCAGCGTTCGCCGCACCACAGTCGCCAGCGTTCGCCGCACCACAGTTGCCAGCGTTCGCCGCACCACGGTAGCCAGCGTTCGCCGCACCACAGTCGCCAGCGTTCGCCGCACCACAGT
>CAYMFX010000188.1:0-1730 GCA_964389845.1 uncultured Ruminiclostridium sp. | reverse complement strand
CCACGGTAGCCAGCGTTCGCCGCACCACAGTCGCCAGCGTTCGCCGCACCACAGTTGCCAGTGTTCGCCGCACCACGGTCGCCAGCGTTCGCCGCACCATAGTCGCCAGCGTTCGCCGCACCACAGTCGCCAGCGTTCGCCGCACCACAGTCGCCAGCGTTATTGTTAGTGCTCTTTTTTGCTTCTTTAATTTTTTTCTCAAAATCAAACTTCTCAAAAAACGCCGAAACGCTTATCCTGCAAATGTCAAAAACATTAACTTTCGCCCCAACTCTAAGTTTTTTGGTACAATATTTCCTATTGTCATCAGTATAAGCTTCGTCCAACGCCTCAACTTCTGCAAATTCGTGATTGTCTCCCGCTGAGTAATGCTCGAAAACTGCATGAGGAAGTTCGCAGAAGTGCATACCGCTCTCGCAGATTTTGGCATTCGCCTCCTCAAACACCGTATTTTCGGCGTACTGTTTACCTTTGCAGATAAGCCCTTTTTCAAATCCTTTATATCCTTTCACTTGACAATCCTTTCTATATCTGCTATAATGCAGATGTAACAATTTTTCTTTGCCGCTCTTTTTCGAGCGGTATTTTTTTTTATTTTCCGCTCACATAAGAGCAAATAAGCGAGATTAAAACCGTCAGCCCCACTCCGACATAGAAAACCAACTGCAACGGCATTGCCTCCTTTCCGTCAGTGACTGCCATACCGCATAACAGCAGCATAACCGCTATCGCCGCTAATACGGTGCCGGCGAACTTAAGCCTGCGAATAAGAAGATACCGTTCTGTTGGGTAGATTTTTCGTTTACCGTTGCGGTGGGTGATAATGATAAATGAAGTCTCTTTCATTGTTTCTCCTCTCCGTTCTCGTCTTTTATCCCTCTGCAAAATTTCAAAAAGCCTGCCTTGGGTATCTTAACTCTGCTGCCTACCATAAGTACGGGGAAACCAAGTTTCGACGGATCCTGCATTGCCTGACAGTTGATAGAGTAAGGCGAACATTTGAGAATGCCAGCGACTTGACGGGGAATAAGAACCTCACTACCTATTTTTTCTATATCCTCTAACTTTGTGTAGTCTGTTACGGGACGATCGATAGACACAGTCGCACCGCCATAGGTACGTGAACCGGTATCGTCAATTACCGCAATCAAATTTCCTGTTAAATCCTTTACAACGATTTGTAAGGCTTGTTTGCTGCTTATTTCCATTGATCGAACCTCCTTTTTCAAAATTATCACTATAATGTATTTCACTATTTTTTACCGCAAACTTTACCATTTCGCTTACTACAAAACTATTGGTTAAGCCTGTTTTTGCGCTGATTTCTTCCACTAAGTCAAAGGCTTCTTCGCTTATGCGGATTGTAGGGTTTTTGCGTTTGCGAATTTCTCTTGGTGCAGGGGAATAAAATATCAGCTTGTCCATTTTTTCACCTCCTTCACTGTTCGATACCTAAAGCAACAGCGATTGCTTTCTCAACGGCCGCACTATCTCTGCGCCCGCTCATGCAGGCATAAATCGTACTGACTTTATACCCTGTCGCTTTGGCTAAGTCTTTGCTTGTCCATTTACGCAAGGCAAGCTGTCTTTTTACTTCTGCAACAAATAATCGATTTATAAGGCTCACCTTCTTTTTATATTTTTTGTCGAAACATCTTGACAAAAACGGTAAAAAGTTATATCATATAAGTGCGACCAAATATGATATGAATTGATTGTTTTAGTTTTAA
>CAYMFX010000187.1:0-4310 GCA_964389845.1 uncultured Ruminiclostridium sp. | reverse complement strand
ATGGACAGCAATTTTATTATGGCAAGTATGGGCAGCGTTGTGGGCGAGAAGATAACCCGTGCCTTTGAATATGCCACCAAGAATAAGCTTCCCGTAATTTTATTTACCGCAAGCGGCGGCGCCCGTATGCAGGAGGGAATTGTTTCGCTTATGCAAATGGCTAAGACCAGCGGTGCGGTTGCACGGCATAATCAGGCGGGGCAGCTTTATGTTACCGTGCTTACCGACCCTACAACGGGAGGAATTAATGCTTCCTTCGCAAGCCTTGGAGATATTATTATTGCCGAGCCTAAGGTGCTTGTGGGCTTTGCGGGGAGAAGAGTTATTCAGGACACCATAAAGCAGAAGCTGCCCGACGATTTTCAGACGGCGGAATTTATGTTAGAGAACGGCTTTGTGGATATGATAGTCGAAAGGACTATGATGAGACGGACGCTGGCGAGGATAATGAAGCTGCATAATTATGAGAAGGATAAGGCGGCGAATTAATGGGCGGCATAGACTGTGCAGATACTGTCAGGGAACAGTATAAAACCGCAAACAACCTTAATAAAAGAATTTCCATTCATGAAAAATATTCGGTTAATAGGCAGGGCTTTGGAAATTGGATTTTTTCCCATTATGATATCGAACCCAACGTAAGAATTTTAGAGCTTGGCTGCGGGAACGGAAATATGTGGAGGGGACGGACTGATTTACCCAATGGGGTGAAGCTCGTTTTAACGGATATTTCCGAGGGAATGCTTGATTCGGCAAAAGAAGCTTTGGGCAGACGCAACGGTATTTCTTATGAGATTGCCGATATTGAAAATTTGCCTTATGAAAACGGTTCCTTTGACCGCATTATTGCAAATATGATGCTGTACCATGTTCATGATTTGGATAAGGGACTTTGTGAGGTTTGGCGCACCTTGTCCGATAACGGTATTTTTTATTGCGCCACATTTGGGGAAAAGGGAATAATTCCTTATATTGCGGATTTATTAAAAGAATACGGCGTTAAGGACAGTATGAATAAACGCTTTACGCTTCAGAACGGCGGGGATTTATTAAGCAATTATTTTTCCGAGGTTCGGCGGTCAGATTATGTGGATTGGCTTGAGGTTACGGATATAGACGATATTTTGGATTACATTTATTCGATGAAGGATATGATTTCTATTGCAGAGCTTAAGAGAGAAGATATACATAATGTTTTGGAGAGAAATGCGGCAGACGGCGTATTGAAGATACCAAAGGAATACGGAATGTTTGTGTGCAGAAAATAATATTAAAGGAGACTTGGAAAGCAGATGAGCAAGCTTACGGCTACCGAGCGGCTTTCGCTGATAAGAAACAAGAACCGCCCCACGGTAAGCGATTATATTCCAATTATTTTCAACAATTTCTTAGAGCTTCACGGAGACAGGTATTTTGGGGACGACCATGCCATTATAGGCGGCATTGCCACCCTTAACAGCTCTCCCGTTACTGTTTTGGCGCAGGTTAAGGGCAGGAACATTGAGGAGAACAAGCGCAGCAATTTTTCCATGCCCCACCCTGAGGGCTACAGAAAGGCGCTGAGGCTGGCTAAGGAGGCTGAGAAGTTTCACCGTCCCGTTATTTGTCTTGTGGATACTCCCGGCGCATTTTGCGGAATTGAAGCGGAAAAAAGAGGGCAGGGCGAGGCTATCGCCCGTAACCTAATGGAATTTATGACATTGAGGACGCCGATTGTTACCGTTATTCTCGGAGAGGGAGGAAGCGGCGGCGCGTTGGCTTTATCGGTGTGCGACGAGCTTGCAATGCTGGAAAATGCGCTTTATTCGGTTATTTCGCCGAGAGGGTTTGCCTCTATCCTGTGGAAGGAACCGGGGAGGGAGAAGGAAGCCTGTGAGCTTATGAAGATAACGGCGGAGGATTTGATCGGCTTCGGAGTGTGCGATAAAATTATTTCCGAGGCGGCGGGGGGCGCTCAGAACGATATGAGGCTTACCGCATCGAACATTGGCGAATATTTGTGTGAAGCTGTTGCAAGAATTTCCAAAACTGATATTGACATACTGCTTGAAAATAGGTATAATAGGTTCAGGAAAATAGGAATGTTCGACGAATGACCTGTTTCCCGACCATAAAATATTAAAAATATAAAATAATAATCTTGGAGGACAATTTGTTATGGTATTTGAAAAGGTAAGATCTATCATTATGGATCAGCTTGACGTAGAGGAAGACAAGGTTACCCTTGACGCAGTGATTCAGGACGACTTGGGAGCTGACAGCCTTGATATTGTTGACTTGGTTATGAGCTTCGAGGAGGAGTTCGATATTGAGATTCCCGATGATCAGGTTGAGAATATCAAAACCGTTGGTGACATTGTTAAGTATATTGAGGAAAAGTCCGAATAATATCGGTTACATTATTTCAGTTGATTAAAATTTCCGCCTGCTTTTTGGAGTGGGCGGAAATTTCTTTATGTAAAAGACTCAAACTGAAAGGATTGCTATCACCACGCTGAAAAACGGAATCAGCCTAAAAATCATTTCTGAAAATTGCACAGAATAAATCCGGAAAATTTGGTTACAATTTCGTACACATTTAACAAAAACCCTTGATTTAATGTGTATAATGTGTTAAAATTATGATAGAGAAATTATGCGGTATTGAAATTACCGTACCGATATTCTTTTATTAAAAAACAGTAGGCGGCATATTATTAATGAAAATTTTAGCAATTATATCAATAGCTGTTTTGGCGGTAGGCTGTTTTGCTTTTGCGGCAATCGCTTACTACTTTTATAAAAACGCAATGGTTCTTCGGGCGCAGTTCGATAACATCACGGACAGTATTTTTGATTACAAGATGACCTGGACCGAGGATTTAAGCCAGGTTAAATTTGGGAAAAAGCTTGAGAAGCTTCTTTTAAGCTGCGGTATAACTCCCGATAAGAATTATGTGGCAAGCGTTTTCGGCGACGGAACCATAGGAGCCGAGAGCGGTCTTTCTCTTTGCGTAAATGCCCTCAGAAAGAGCGGCGCTATCTCCGAATATTATTCTAAGGATGGAAATAACGGGCTGATACGTTGGAAAAGCGTTTCCGTTACCGAAAAAGACGGAAAGGTGAGGATATATTCCCTTGGGAGAGATATAAGTGAGGAGACTATCCTGAAAAAGACCACCGAACAGCTCCGCGACGATATGATAGAAGAGCTTGACTATATCAGGACTGCCGAAGCCAATGCTCAGGCGGCAATCTTTGCATTTATTCTCAACTGCGATAATGTTTTAATAAAAACCACTCCTAAAATTTGTTTGCTTTGGGGTTTTGAAAATACCGATACTATCACTTTGGAGCAGTTTTACTCCATTATGGGAAGGGAAGGGCATCTTGAAATTCAGAGAAATATTTCAGCCTTCATTTCGGGTAAGAGGGATTCGTTTTATGCCGACGTTGTAACAAAAACAGCTTCGGGAGCAGTTCGCAGCTTTGCTATACAATGCCGCTACAACAGAGGAGTTATCGATTACCGCTATGTCAGGACGGGTCTTATTTTCGATACCACAATGAGCAGACGTGAACGTGAGGCGGCATACTGCGATAATAAGCGCGATTCCATAACGGGACTGAATAACCGTATCGGTTTTATGTCAGAGGGGAGGCTGTTTTTAGAGAAATGCGCCGCTAAGGGGGTCACCGCCGTAATGGTTTGTATGCAGGTGACAAGGCTTACCAAGATCTCAATTCTTTTTGGCATTGAGGTGGCGGATACTCTTTCAAGGCTTTATGCCGAAACCATTTCGGGTCTATTGGGTGACGATGCGGTTATAGGAAAGGTAGGGTCGGAGGATTTTGCCGTACTTTTCGTTTGCGAAAATGAGAATGTAGTTGAGAAGCTGATGAAAAAAATCAGTATAGTCGTGGAGAATTACTGCAACAACGACACCCTTCCCGCTGTGATAAAGGAGCAGTCCAGCTTTACGGCAGGCGTATGCTTTTCAGACGGCAGCGACGGTATTTCCGAGCTGTACAATAAAGCAAGCGTCACCTTGTTCAGCGGTCAGCGCAAGCCGGGTAAGATATGCTGTTACTTTGACTCGGGAATTGAGAAGAAGGTCAGCGGCAGAGATATTGTCGAGCATGAGATAGGACAGGCGCTGAAGCTTGGAGAGCTGGAGCTGTATTATCAGCCGAAGATTGGCGTTAAGTCAAATAAAATCGTTGGCGCAGAGGCTTTGATGAGGTGGAATCATAAAACTCAGGGGCTTATTATGCCGGGCGAATTTATAAGTATTGCCGAGGAAATGGGCATTATAACAAAGATAGACGAA
>CAYMFX010000186.1:0-4319 GCA_964389845.1 uncultured Ruminiclostridium sp. | reverse complement strand
TTTATTGAGTTCAAAAATTCTTCAAATAATTCTTCTACGTCATCGAAATCATTCAAATTTCTGGAAAGTCGAGTAATTGTTTTTTTAAGCGGAATTTTCTCATTAAGGTTTCTGCTTATTTCTGATAAAAGACAGCTTTTTAAGCAAGCATACCATAAACCATATCACAGACAAATCTCATAACAGGACGGTTGAGCTTTTTTGAAATTTTTTCTATAAATTTCAAAGTACCCCTTTTCATATTATTCTAATTTGATATACCAATAAAATCTTGCCAAAACACAAAAAGTGTGATATAATAAAACCATAGAAGAAGAAATAGAAATAAAAGCAGTAAAACTAAGCCCGGAAGAGCAATATCTGATTCGACTGAAAAAAGCAAATATGGAATAGATGTAAAACTCTCTAAGAATGTACAAAATTGGCTTAAAGACCATAAAAACAAAATCGAGGTTTTTTATCTTTCTCCGTATGCTCCGGAGTATAATGCCGATGAACTTGTTAATAGTGATTTTAGAACCTGTCCACATAGGATAAATGTGCGAATATTCGAGGAAAAATTGTTCCTGACAAGGCAAAATTTCGCAGATGGGCTGTTGCCCGTCAAGAAATTTTAACGCAGTCCGTGGCAATTTTTAAGGAGAAGACGTGCGCTTATCCTATGTGGACAGGTTCTTAATCGAAGAGCCGGAAAAAAACACTTCCCCTTTATCCGTCGATGAGTTGGAACATAGCATTTGTTTTCATAAAAAATACAGCTTTCTTCAGATAAAGCAGCTTCTTTTTCCGTTAATATTAGAGGAGGGATAGAAATGCCAAATGATTCGGATTCCGATTTAATAATAGAGCTGTTTTCAAAATACAGGCAAATGATGTTTAAAATTGCATTCGGCATTTTGCACAATAAATCCGACGCCGAAGACGCTGTTCAGGATTCATTTCTATGGATAATCAACAATCTTTCAAGGTTTTCACATATGACCGGTCACGAAATGAACAATTATTTCGCTTCTATTGCAGAAAACCGTTCTATTGACATTTATCGAAAACGGAACAATCATCATACCGAGAATTTGGGAATACAATTAGATTTAAGAGCAAATGAAACTGTTGAGGATACGGCTCTTTCAAACTTAACCGTTGAAGAAATAAAGAACGCTATGAATGAATTGTCAAACAGGGATTATGAAATACTTTATATGTATTTATTCAAACAGATGCCGCCCAAAGAAATTGGCGAGGCAATGGGAATCTGCGAAAACAATATCCGTTCTTACATAATGCGGGCACGAAAGAAGTTTGCAAACATCTTACATAAAAAAGGGGGAATTGAACATGACGTTTGAAGAAAAATTAGCACAGGCATTTGAAGAAACATCTTGTGAACGAGCGGAACAACTTATGAAGATTGAAAAGGAACATCGATTCTCCCTTGCATACAGGCTTTGGGAGCATAAAACGCTGCGTGATCTTCGCAAAAGTCAAATAAATAATCAATGGACGCTGCGTAAAGCGAGATATGCCGTGACCGCAATAGCCGTTGCTCTTTCTCTCCTTATCGGCGGGACGGTTTATGCCGCTATTGCAACGTCGGGAAGATATGGCTTTAAAGATAAGGTTGACCATTCCGAGGTCTTTATTAAAAATCACCCTTCCGACAAAACCGTTATTGAAGAATATTACGGTTTGCCCGAAGAGGATGGCTGGGAGCTGATAGATTATGATATTTCCTCACGTCATTTCACAGTGCTGAACTTTCGGCGAGGTGACGCGATAATATGTTTTACTCAAAAAGCAATATATGACGGAATTATGTCTAATATCAGCACCGATAGAGCAGCAATAGAACCATTGTCGCTGTACGAAGAGGACGACGGGTTTTTTATGCAATTTGAAGAGGATGCTTTATTATTTTGGATATATGACGGTTATCTGTTTTCCGTTGCCGGCAATTTAGACAAAGCCTCGGCTATAAAATTAGCATATTCTACAAAAATTATCGATTTTGAAAAAAATTCTTAAAAAAGTGTCACGCTGGGGGGTTTTATTTCGCTATATGTATAGACAAAGAAAAATTTGTCATAACAAAAAAAGAAAGGAGGCAGCAGCTATGCGTAGAGTAATTTCATTTCTGATGAGTTTGCTGATGTGCTTTTCCGTATCTACGGCAGCGAGCGCACAAACCGTTTCCTTGGGCATTGCAGAGCCGTATTATGAAATAGCAAGCAATGCAACGTCCGATCTTTATTCAAGCGGAACAACGGCGGATTGTGAAAGCTATGTTAGGGGCATTTCAGACGTGGTAAAAATCGTTGCCGAGCAGTATCTGCAAAGGCAGGGTTTTCTGTGGATATGGACTACATATGACGATGCGGAATGGACAAAAACGTCTTATACAAGCACATTGTACATGACAAACACTAAAACAGGTCTGAAGAGCGGGAAATATCGGCTGAAAACGATTTTCACACTGACGGACAAGTATGGCAAGACTGAGACTATCACAGTTTACAGTGGTGAAAGGTCGGTTAGTTGAACCAATCGAGCCATAATTTGTGAAAGGTTTTAGAGTTAGAGCGACATAATGAAAGCTGCATTAACATTTTATAAGCACATAGAAACTATTCATAGAGGTGATATAAATGAATAGAAGAAAGTATATGAGTGATCCAATATCTTTACTTAAAGAAGGAAAAAATATAATGTTGGAGCATGATGATATTCGGTTTTATTTCAGGGTATTTTCAGTAAATTTTGTTCTGAATGGAATGTCTGCTGCCGATGTTGCTGAAATTGCCGGAGTATCACGTTCAACGATAAGCGGCTGGGTAAAGGCGGTTGATGAGAATGGCTTTGAATCTCTTAAGTCTGTCAAGCCAAGCGGCAGACCTTCAAAGCTGACTTCCGAGCAGCAAACTGAAATTGGTGCGGTTCTTCAAAGAGAACCGTCCGAGTTTGGGTATAAAGTTTGGGATGGATTAACTCTATCCGCCTATATAAAAAAGGCGTATGATATTGAATTGAGCGTTCGTCAGTGTCAACGGTTATTTCACAAATTAGGATATTCAAAAACTAGTCCATTAGAATCTGTCCACATAGGATAAGCGTGCGAACTTTCGAGGAAAAATTGCTCCTGACAAGGCAAAATTTCGCAGACAGGCTGTAGCCCGTCAAGAAATTTTAACTTAGTCAGGGGCAATTTTTTACCGAAAAGCCGTACACTTACTTTTATGTGGACAGGTTTTTACAAATTGTTATTTTATGCCAATTTCAATGGAATCCAAATTTCTGTTTTATACTCGTCAGAGTCCGTATTTAATTCGGGATAAGCCTCAATGTCCATTTCATAAGTTGGCTGATAGATTGACGCAGGGAAAAATTCCGTAAATATTCTGTGCATTGTTTCCTGTATTGCATCAGGAACAGGTCCTATACATTCAAAAACTGCCCAAGTTCTTGCGGGAATTTCGTATACGCTGTATCCGTCGGGAATTTCACCTCCGCCGTAGGCTGCGGCAATACCGTAGTCGAATTGGTTGGAATCCTCATATGCGCTGTTGTAGCAAATGCCGTAAATATAGCTTTTATCGTTCGCTTGTTTCACCAGCGTGTCTACCGTTCCGTCCTTATGTGAGCGAGTCCAAAAATCTACTATGCTGTTTTTGTTTTCCGAATCAATGACATATTTCTGTCCGATCGTTTGCTGCACCGTGTGAGTTTCAACCTTTTGAAGCACCTTAAACGCTTCCTTCTTAACAATTTGATAGTTCATAATACTGCCGCCTTTCAAAATAATTTGTACCGAAATTCGGGAAAACGACTTAAGACTTGAATTCTCCTTTTTTGCTTGTGAGGGGGTTATGCCATGGAAACGGACAAAGGCTCTGGTAAAGCTTTCGGGGCTGTCATACCCGTATTTCAGCGCAGCGTCGATTACCCGTGTATCGGTGGAGGAAAGCTCGCTGCCGGCAAGGGAAAGCCGTCTGCTGCGAATATATTCGCCGAGAGTAATGCCGCACAGAATGCCGAAAATGCGCTGAAAATAAAACGGTGAAACTGCGGCTTTTTTGGCGATTTCGGTTATGTCCGGTTCTTCCGTTATATGTTCCTCAATGTAATTTATGGCGTTCTGGATTCCCGTTATGTAGTCCATAATCCTTTTCTCCTTTTCAGTATGGCTTTATTATAAACCAACGGCGGTATAAAATCCTGATAATTTTTGCTCAAAGGTGTAATACTATTTTCGATAGGTTTCATGTCAATTAAAAAATCAATATCCGCACCTGCCAAAAAAGCAAGTGCGGATACTGTTATATTAA
>CAYMFX010000185.1:0-4396 GCA_964389845.1 uncultured Ruminiclostridium sp. | reverse complement strand
GCAGAGGAACACACAGAACAGCGAGAAACAGCCGCTGTGAGCGATTGTGAGAGCGTTTCCGAGGAAGTCGGGGAACAACCCGAGGAACAGCAAAGCACCGATTTTTCGGACAATTTTGACAGCGAGAGCGAGGAATACGAAAATCTCGATGAAGACGAGGATTTGGACGAAAGCGAGGATCAGGACGAGTCCGAAGAAATGGGAATGTCTATGGGGATGTAAGGCAATTATTTTGTTGGAATCCGAATCTTGATAGGTACGGATTCCAACAAAGTGAAGTGTTGACGGTTGTAATGCCTCACAAAAACAATTGTTGAATTTTGGTCAATCAAACGAAAAATATGTACATTACGCAAAATTTCGACATTTTGCGTAAAAAGTATTGAAAAAAATTCCAGAGTATACTATAATAAATATAGGATATGATTGTCCAACCATGGATATTATCATATGAATATTGTTTGAAAGACGAGGATTTGCTAAAATCCTTGTTTTATTGATATATTGTGTGATAAGCTCGAAACCGTTAGGTGATTTGTATTTAATAGTTGTCGAATAAAAGTCCGTAAAACGCTGATTTGCCTCATAATATTGATTGTACCTCCATATAATAGAAGATATGGTAAAAGAATGAGGTAAATATTGAATGAAACGATTTATACGTGCAGTATTGAGATGTCTATTTGTTTTAGTTCTTCCGTCTAGGTTTGTTTTGCAGCTTTCAAGCTGCTACAGGCAAGACGTAGATTTGTCAATCGACTATCACAATGACGAAAAACAATGAAAAAAAACAGAAAGGAACATATAATGAAAGAGAAGTTTATAAATTTGATATTACCATTTCTTTATGTATTATTAGTTGCCATTCCATTTGGATTTGATTTGTTTTTTGAAAAAGAAATTTCTCGTGAAAAGCTTTGGATGTTTTTAGCGTTTTTAGCGATTGCAAGTTGCGCATATGTAGTGTCTAATTGTTTGGGAAAGATTGAGCGAGGGCAGAACGATCTTTCAAATGAAATTTTAAAAAGTGAATGTAAAGTTACTTTGGATCGTTATAATATGATTTATGAATCATTTAAAGAAAAGATAATTTCTAACGAAGATCATTATAGTTTAAACTATAATCCAAACGAGAAAATAGCTTCTATTTTAATTTCATTGAGTAACTGTTTTGAAAGCTATTTAAATTTAAGATCTTCGTATGTATCGGTAGCAGTATTCTATCATTTTGATTTTCAAAATGAAGATGAATGGAATAGACTGGATAAAGATTATTTCCCAGCATTTGAAACAAATCCTGCTGTAATTCTTGAGCCTAATTCTTTTGGGAAATTTCTGATTGAAGATGGAACAGAAGATTTTTATTTACTAAATGACAAATATAGAGAAGGTGTTAAGAAAAATAGGTATAAGCTGAATGATAAAGATATAGAAACAAGAAAACGTTATCATAAGTATGGTTCAATTATGGGAGCCAAAATTTTAGTAAAAGTCGGTGAAAAAGAACACATTCGAGCTGTTTTAACGCTTTCTACATATAGTAAAAAAATAGATAGTACTCCATTTGGATTGTTTAGAGAAAAAATAGAAAATAAAATCGAGAAATATATATTGCCTTTATCTTTGATTAATGTTAAATCCGAATTAATACAGTTGTATTTACAGGAAAAATCATCTATTGGAAGATGAACATCACAGTTTTGAGGTTTTTATTCATTAAATCGAATTTTTAGATGATCTGTCCTTATGGAGCGTAAAATCATTTCGCTGCTTATGCAAAATATGAATTTGGTATCTTAAAGTTATAGGGGGCCTAATTGTGATTATTGATATTTCTGATGCTTCATTTAAGCAAATACTAAACGATGACCGACTTTTTCTTCCGATTAGATGGGACGGATCGGATTTTTTGTCAACGCTAAATAGTCTTTTTGACCACTACATCAATAGAATAGAAGTGTTATCTAAAGGGGCGTATAATCAAAATCATATTAAGGTGAACACGACAAATATAAAAAGCTTGTGTGGTTCATTAAATAAAGTAATGACCCATTACTTGAATGGCTTCCCATCAAATGCCTACATATCTTTTAATAAAGTTATGAATTTATTGATGGACAACCCTCTAAAAATTTATCAAAAAAGTAGCACAGAGTTATTTGAAGTTTCAGAAGATAGCCGTGATAAGGATGATGGTTTGAAATTGTTCCGTACGGTTAGTGTTGAAGATAATAGACCATATCAACGGACGCGACTTTTCCATACTCCTTTTAATCTAAGATCTAAAGTTTCCACAAGCCGATATAGTATAGCGGGTTATCCAAGTTTGTACTTGGGAACTTCACTAGCCTTATGCTGTGAAGAAATTCATAGAAATCCATATCAGAGTTTTACATTGGCATCAATGTTTAAACTTGAGCGAACAACTGAATATACAAATACAAACATTCGAGTGATTGAACTGGGTGTTAAGCCACAGGATTTTGTAAATGTTGAATATAACAATGAAATTCGAGAAAGGCGAATTCCTCACAGACTATTAGAAAGCGAAAAAATTAAGTCCGCCTATTTACTTTGGTATCCACTAATTGCATCCTGTTCATATATAAGAACAAACAAAAAAGATCCATTTGCGCCTGAATACATTATACCTCAATTATTAATGCAGTGGGTACGTAATGAAATTAGAGTAGATGATGAATATGATCAATTAGTGGGAATACGTTATTTTTCTTGTGCATCTGTCAAAGCATCGGATATGGGATTTAATTATGTATTTCCAACAAGCGGACAACCAAAATCTGCTGAGCTTCCGTATTGTTCGGTGCTATCAAAAGCATTCCGTTTAACTAACCCAGTATTTATTCACGAGTATAGTGATATTCGCTCTTGCGAATACTTCTTAAGTATGGCTAAAGATTTTGACTTTATTGGCAACTGAATCTAATTTCGTGTTGAAATCTGAACTTCAATGGTTCGGACAAAGATAGGTGATTATTGCTTTTATAATGAGGTTATACAGCGATTAGAAATGAAAAGGATGAAATCGAACCACAAGTGTTTCAAATACGGAAAATCAGCATAATATTTAGATTGTTTTTGGGGTGTCACATATAATGCTTGATGACTTTAATCCTTTTTGTGGTGAGTGGAAAATCTTTTTTGTCAGCGTTTCACAAGCTAACCTCTTATTTTGCTACCGCAAAATCGGAGGTTTTTTGTTTATGATTTAGGGGGAAACCCTGATGGTTTCCCCCTAAAACCCCTTTCATTCCGTGAT
The DNA here is from genome assembly GCA_964389845.1 of uncultured Ruminiclostridium sp. Taxonomy (GTDB): domain Bacteria; phylum Bacillota; class Clostridia; order Oscillospirales; family Ruminococcaceae; genus Ruminiclostridium_E. Next base: position 1,116 of record CAYMFX010000185.1, on the reverse strand, counting down.
TTGAAACAAGTAAAAAAATCTATTTGGTAACAATAATACAAAGTCAGGTAAACTTTCATAAGTTTTATAATAAAGCTCATGAAAGAATATCTGATGTAAATTAAAGCAGACGGCGAAGTGCTGCTAACACTCCGCCGAGTGCAAAAAATCAAATGAATCCAAACTCCTGTTCTCTAAAGGGATGAACCTGCCAAAGTTCAGCAATACATTTGGAAAAATCGTCTGCTTTTTCATTTAAATCTAATTTTTGCCAATCAATTTTCTGCAACTTTTTTATACATTTTTCTGCATTCTTTTTTATTTCAGTCGGGTAAGAATAAGTTACGGATAAACCGCCAAGAACCTTTTCGTGTTTTGTAACTTCTATCTCTCGTTCCTGCCCCGCCCAAGCATAAATGTCTCCGAAAATGAATTTGTGTAGGTTTTTTAATCCATTATAATAAAACCGCCTTCAAATATTTTTCAATTTCATTAGTTAGTGATAATTTTAAAGCAGTAATATTTCGTTCGACTATATCAAGCTTTTCTTCGTCACAAATATTGAATTTATTTTTTAAAACATTTGAATTTGGATAGAAATAAAAATCAGGCATATTCTTTTTCATACCTGTTAATCAAAATAGCTAATATTTCGGATATTTCCAATTTTCCCTCAATATATAGCTGCATAAACTCCATACAATCATCTGTTGGAGGAAGCGCATCTAAAGTGGATAAAGCAATTGCATCTTTAATAATTTTTTCTCTTTGTTCACGGGTAGTGTCTTTTATTAAGCAGCTCATAATAATACCTGTTCCATAATACCTCCGCAAGAGCGTACTTTATCAAGCCAACAAGTTTTTCTTGTCAACCAGATAAAGATTCGCCAATGCGAATATGAAATTAAATTTAGCTTGCTGTTTTCGCAAGCTGCGATACCGCGTTCGTCGGAATCGGAAAAGTCGTTTCACAACTCCGAAAACGTGTTCTACCTTTGAACGTACAGTTGATTTATCAAATTCCAAAATATCAAATAACAAAGCTTCATTTGGATCAAGCTTTTTCTTTTCGCTTCTGCGACGATTTATGTTGTATTCTCTGCCTGCTTTTTTCTTATCTTCCGATATGTGTTCCTC
>CAYMFX010000184.1:0-4422 GCA_964389845.1 uncultured Ruminiclostridium sp. | reverse complement strand
TTTATTCATTATAACATAATTTCCTAAATTTGTATACAAAAAAACAAACAAAAATACATTAAATTATTTGTTGCTTTTCCCGATTACTCATTAAATAACAATAATTACGCTATCTTCAGCAAAATTGTCTTCCAAAGTAGCTGTAGAAACTATCTTCTTAGCATACTTGTTATAAGGGTGTCAATAAAATAATTCAGCCCTCTGCCTATAAAATAAACTTGGCAGAGGACAAAAAGGTTACAACAAAATCAAATATTTAAAATTCGTAATACAATTTTTCAATCAATAGCTATTTTATTTTTTATATTTGGAAGCTGCATTAAAAACCGGCGGCTTTGTCTCTTGGGATAAAATAAGTATGGCGGGCAAATTCGGCATTGCCATCAATCCGTTCAGCAAGTCCGAGAGCTGCCAGACAATTTCTATTTTCATAGTAGCCCCTATCATAGTCGCCGCCGCAAAAACTATCAGATAAAGCCTTTTGAACCTTCCTCCCGTCAGATACTCAAGGGAAGTGGAACCGTACACCGACCAGCCTGCCGCAGTTGTCACCGCAAATACCGTTATGGCAATTGCCACAAATCCCGAAGAAAATCCGCCGAATACCTCAGAAAAGGCATAAACCGCATTGGAAACCCCGTCCGTTCCGATTTTATCGGCGCCTGTCACAAGCAGCGCAAGAGCCGTCAGCGTACACATAACCACCGTATCGAAAAACACCTGAAGCATTGCCCACATTCCCTGCTTTGAAGCGTCCTCGGAACAGGTGGCGGAATTAAGCATAACGCTGCTGCCAAGTCCCGCCTCGTTGGAGAACACTCCCCTTCTGAATCCCCAGCTCATTCCCTTCATCATCACCGAACCGAATATTCCTCCCGACACCGAACGAAAGTCAAACGCCTCGGAAACAATCCTTAAAAGCACATTTGGCAGGTATCCAAAATTAAGAGCAATTACCGCCAAGCAGCCCAAAACGTAAACAACCGATATAATGGGAATCACCTTTTCCGTTACCTTCCCCAAAAGCCTTACTCCCCCGAAAATAAGCCATATCAGAAGCAGCATTGCCGCCAATCCGCTTATCCATTGGGGTATGCCGAAAGCGCCGTTAAGGGACTCGGACATTGCGTTTATCTGAGTCATATTGCCTATGCCGACGCTTGCCGCAACGCAGAAGAAGGCGTAGATTTTTCCCATTATCGGAGCTCCGAAGGCGGCGGAAATATAGTGAAACGCACCTCCGAAGCGGCTGCCGTCGGGTCTTTGCCTTCTGTATTTCATTCCGAGGTAATTTTCGCCGTAACAGGTTGCCATTCCCAAAAACGCCGACAGCAGCATCCAGAAAACCGCTCCCGCACCTCCTATAGCCACCGCCGCACCCACTGCCACAATATTTCCCGTCCCTAAGGTAGTGGCAAGAGCCGAGGTAAGAGTCTGAATGGGTGAAAGATTTTTTCCGTCGTCCTTCGCTTTGTTTTTATTGAACAAAGTAGCCGAAAAAATTCTGCCAAGCCTTCTGAACTGGATAAACCTAAGCTTGACCGAAAACACGATTCCCGTCAGCAGATATATTATCAGCATAGGCGCTCCCCAGACAACGTTGTTATTTATCCATTCAAGCATACTCGTACTCCTTTCCGAAACAAGCTCCCCTGCTTGTCAGTATATGCGTATAGAAAAGGAATGTTGACAATATCTTTTTTGTATGCTATATTAATATTCAATAAAGATAAATTCGGGGGTTGAACTCTGAAAAAAACTGTGTTATAATTATATTGAAGAATATCAAATGACAGAAAGGACAAAGGGGAATGAAGCTGAAAACAAGAGAAAAGCTGATGAAATTCACAAAGTTCGGCGCTGTAGCATTAGCGGTAATCATTGTCATAGGCTATATCCTTTCGTCCTTCATGTTCTGAAAAAAATTCAGGAGGCATAAAATGTCACAGATTTTAGTTGAAACATCGGCACGTCATGTTCATGTTACCAAGGAGACCCTTGAAATCCTTTTCGGAAAAGACGCACAGCTTACCAAGAAAAAGGATCTTTCACAGCCCGGTCAGTTTGCCAGCGAAGAAAGAGTAACGGTTGTGGGACCGAAAAAGTCTCTGCCTAACGTATCCATTTTGGGGCCCTGCCGCAGTGCGGATCAGGTAGAGCTTTCCGCCACCGACGCACGTTCCATAGGACTGCCAATCGTAATAAGAGAAAGCGGAGATATTGCGGGAACTCCCGGCTGTAAGCTTATCGGGCCCTGCGGCGAGGTGGAAATTAAGGAAGGCGTTATCGTTGCCAAGAGACACATTCACCTTGTACCCGAAACCGCTGAAAAGTTAGGTGTAAAGAATAAAGACATTGTCTGGGTAAAAATCGACACTCCCGAAAGAAAGGCTGTATTGGGCGACGTTGTAATAAGAGTAAGCGAAAACTTTGCCGACGCTATGCACATTGACACTGACGAATCCAATGCAATAGGCGCTACTCCAAACCTTTACGGCGAGATTGTGAAGAGTTTATAAAATTTATCAGCTTCATAAAAAGGTACGTTTCGGCGTGCCTTTTTTCTTTGCAATGTATAAAAAAATTATCCCAAGGAAAAATAAAATGGGCAATAAAACGCGTTCTTTTTTTCGGAGGGAATATGAAAAAAATATTTATGGGCATTGTCTGCGGATTGCTCAACGGGCTGTTTGGCTCGGGAGGCGGGGTTGCGGCAGTTCCTATGCTTGAATCGGCAAAGCTTGAGGCAAAGGAAAGTCACGCCACCTCGGTTGCGCTTATATTCGTTCTCAGTCTTGCAACTACCCTCAGCTATCTGCTGGCGGATAAGTTGGATTTCGGCATGGCATGGCAGTATATGCCCTACGGAGTTATAGGCGCAATTATAGGAGCAATACTGCTGAAAAAAATACCCAATTCCCTGCTCAGACGGATTTTCGGCATTATAATGCTCATCGCCGCATTCAGAATATTGGTGAAGCCATGAACATTGTTATAGGACTGCTTTCGGGCATTGCCGCATCTATGGGCTTCGGCGGCGGGTTTGTGCTTATTATTTATCTCACCGCCTTTGCAGATGTAAACCAGATAACCGCTCAAGGGGTAAATCTGCTGTTTTTTCTGCCTGTTGCGATTACTTCCCTTGTAATACATCAAAAAAACGGGCTTATCAAATGGAAGGTATTGTTAAGGCTTATCCCCGGTGGATTGTTGGGCATTGCGGCGGGTTCCTTTATCGCCTCTCACATTGAGGTAGACTTTCTGCAAAAGCTGTTTGCGGGGCTGTTGGTGTTTGTTGGATTTAAGGAAGTGTTCCACAAAAAAATTCCTTCCGACAATTGATTTTATTCTCTAATAATGATATAATATAGATAAGCATAATAATGCTATAAAATTTTTTGGAGGATATTATGAACTACGAAATTAAAGGTACGCCTATGCCCGTCGTTATCTGCAATTTGGATAACGGAGAATCTCTTAAAACAGAAAAAGGGGCAATGAGCTGGATGTCGCCCAATATGCAGATGACCACCAACGCCGGCGGCGGAGTCGGCAAGGCATTCTCAAGAATGTTTTCCGGCGAATCAATGTTCCAGAACATTTACACCGCAACAGGCGGTAACGGAATGATTGCTTTTGCTTCCTCCTTCCCCGGTGAAATAATTCCTTTTCAGATTGACGCTTCCCACGAAATCGTTGCTCAGAAATCGGCGTTTTTGGCGTCGGAAAGCGGAGTTGAAATGTCCATATTCTTTCAGAAAAAATTCGGTTCCGGCTTCTTTGGCGGAGAGGGCTTCATAATGCAGAGATTTTCGGGAAACGGCACCGTATTCCTTGAATTTGACGGCTCTATCGTCAACTATGAGTTGGGAGCGGGGCAAGGTATGCTGATAGACACAGGTTATCTTGCGGCTATGGATTCTACCGTTTCCGTTGACATTGAAAGCGTAAAAGGCGTTGCCAACAAGCTTTTCGGAGGAGAGGGCTTCTTTAACACACGCATTACAGGTCCCGGCAGGGTTTGGCTGCAAACAATGCCTATTTCCGCTGCCGCAGGAGCGTTAGCGCCTTTTATTTCCGTAGGTAATCACTGATGACAATTGACAATGTATAATGGACAATGGACAATTGTGGTATCCCTTCGGGATGATTTTTGAATTGTTAATAGAGCATAATACATAAATTTTTTAAAAATTTTCCAAAAACTCTTGACAGCAAGGAATTAGTGTGATATAATTTTTGCAAGTTAAATGCTATGACAGGGAAAAAAACAATTCAGCTTTTTCAGAGAGCCGTTGTTTGATGCGAAACGGTAAAGAGGAATTGCAATAGCTCGCCCTTGAGCAGTCGGCTGAACAACAGTAAGCTTGACCGGGTTATCCCGTTACAGAGTTGCGCATAGATAGATGCGGCTGAGCGAGT
>CAYMFX010000183.1:0-4430 GCA_964389845.1 uncultured Ruminiclostridium sp. | reverse complement strand
CAAGGAAACCGGACAAAGCATGACAGTAAAAGGGCAAGTCAGACGGTGCTTCGGAAGTTTCCGAGGAGGTCAAATAAAAACGGAAGGATTATCAAATGGACACTAAAGCTGAGGCGTTAAAAAAGCATTACGAATGGCATGGAAAAATTGAGGTCGTTTCCCGTGCGCCTATAAATACAAAAGAGGATTTAGCGTTGGCTTATACCCCCGGCGTTGCCGAGCCTTGTCTGCAAATTCAAAAGGATCCGGAGCTTTCCTACAGTCTTACAAGACGGTCTAATTTAGTGGCGGTTATTACCGACGGAACGGCAGTTTTGGGCTTGGGAGACATCGGCGGTTTGGCTGGTATGCCTGTTATGGAGGGCAAATGCTGTCTGTTCAAGGAGTTTGCGGGAGTGGACGCTTTCCCGCTTTGCGTTAAGAGCAAGGACGTTGACGAGATAGTTCACACTATAGAGCTTATCAGCGACAGCTTCGGAGGGATAAACCTTGAAGATATTGCGGCTCCCAGATGCTTTGAAATTGAAAAAAAGCTGAAGGAAAAGCTTGATATACCCGTTTTTCACGACGACCAGCACGGTACCGCCGTTGTGGTCGGAGCGGCTCTTATTAATGCCGCAAAATGCGCGGGGAAAAAGCTGTCGGAAATAACGGTTGTTATTAATGGAGCGGGGGCGGCGGGAATTGCTATCGGCACCTTTCTTCTGAGCCTTGGAATCAAGGATTTGATAATGGTCGATCTTTGCGGCATTATTAACCGTGAGGATAGCTATAATAATCCCGCTCACAACGACATTGCAAAAAAATCCAATAAGGAAATACGCAAAGGCGGCTTAGAGGACGCCGTAAAGGGCGCAGACGTGCTTATCGGGGTATCCAAGCCGGGATTGTTTACGGAAACAATGATAAGGTCAATGGCGGAAAAGCCCATTGTGTTTGCTATGGCTAATCCTGTTCCGGAAATTATGCCCGATGAAGCAAAGAAAGCGGGAGCCTTTATAGTAGGAACAGGAAGAAGCGATTTCCCCAATCAAATCAACAATGTTTTGGTGTTCCCGGGCATTTTCAAGGGTGCGCTTTCGGTAAGAGCAAAGGAAATCACGGAGAAGATGAAGCTTGCGGCGGCTTACGCCATTGCTTCGGTTATTTCCGATGATGAAATAAATCGGGAAAATATTATCGCCAGTCCTCTTAATAAAGCTGTCGCCGACAATGTTGCCGAAGCGGTCGCTAAGGCTTGGAAGGATAATCGGTGATGTATTGTTGGAATTTTTTCATTTGAATCAGAATAAATAAAATATCAGAAAGGAATAATGCTATGACTTACGAATACACTCCCAAGGGCGTTTGCTCAAGAAAGATGATTATTGAAATAGAGGAAGGAATCGTCAAGAGCCTTAAGGTTATCGGAGGCTGCAACGGAAACCTTCAGGGAATTTCCAGCCTTGTAAAGGGAATGCCTGTTGACGAGGTTATCAGCAGACTTGACGGCATCGACTGCAACGGCAAAGGCACCTCCTGCCCCGCTCAGCTGGCAATTGCCCTTAAGGAAATAAAGAATAAATAATTTCTGCTGCTCCCAATAGACCTCCTCGGAAGTTTCCGAGGAGGTTAAAGAAAGGAAATAGGGTCAATGAGAATTATGGCGGTAGATTACGGCGACAGCCATACGGGAATCGCCTGTTGTGACAAGACGGAAACCTTGGCTTCACCGGTGGGAATTATTGACGAAAGAAATTTTGACCTCTGCGCTCATAAGGTTGCGGCTATGTCTGCGGAACAGGGTGCGGAGCTTATCGTTGTGGGTAATCCTTTGAATATGAACGGAACCGTCGGATCTCGAAGCGAGTTGTGCAAGAAATTTGCCGAGCTGCTTAAGGGTTATGTTGAAGTGCCGGTAGTTATGTGGGACGAAAGATCCTCTACCGTTACCGCACATCAAATGATGAATGAGGTCAATAAGAGAGGAAAGAAGAGGAAGGCGGTTATTGACGCTGTGGCGGCTGCGGTTATTTTGGAGAATTATATGTCCTGGAGAGCCAACCACAAGGATCAGCAGGATCAGAAGGATTAGGGAGAGCAGCGGGCTTTATAAGACTACCTTTTAATATCATAGCGTGTTTGTAAAATAAACAGACACGCTTTTGCAATAATGAGGAGAACAAAAAATGAAGTTTAATTTATTTAAAAAATCAAAAGAGGACAGCATAAAGGACAGATATGAAAACGATCCCTTAAATCCCGATCTTGCCGTTCAATACATACTTGATACTCTGTCAAATCAGTTGGGAATAAAGAACAGCATAAACGACAAATCCATATACTGCCCCGAAATAGACCTGTCAATTACGCCCGTAGTCGGAGAGCTGACTCCGCAAAGCGCAATGCTTGATTTCTACCTTTATTCACCTAAGTGGGGGAAAAAGCTTTATGAATGCAGCGTTGCAGTAGCAGGCGAGACCAAAAAGTCCGTTGAAATGTCCTGCGGCTCTTTCCTTTTTTCATTCATAAACGTTATCTTTAAAATGGAGCTTGAAGGCGAGTCGCAAATGACGGAAAGATTTTCCACTGCCTTTGCCGAAAATATTCACAATTGGCAGGTGTATGTCAGCGATGTTGTGGGTATGGGCGAGTCGCCGAACGATAAATCCCCGATTTTTTATTGGGACTTGCTTAAATCGGAGCTTGTAAAGCGGTTGGGAAATCAAAAGCTTTGTTATGTTAAGGTTTACGGTGCAAAGATAAACGGCAATGTAACAGGAGAATGCCGCATTGACGATGTTAAAAGCGACGAGCTTAGCGAGATAGTTGCAAAAGAGGTTGAAAAATGGGACGTGGAAAAATTTGCTTCACACAAGGTTTTCTTCTTTATCCGTCAGGAGGACAGCACTGTTACTCCATATCCCTACTTTGGAACAGAGGGGGAGGAATTGCTTAAAGAAAAGGTCAAAATTGCTGCAACTGCCTTTTTCGAGGTGGATTCGGAGGAGAAATATAACGGGCTTACCGAGAGATTGGTGGGTGAGCTTGGGGACGCTGTCTTAGCCGAAGAATGCTTTTCCTTCCTGCCCGAAATCTGCGCCGAATACGCTTTCCCCGATGATATAAGCTATTCCGAGAAAGCGAGCATTATTATCGGCGGGAAGGAAGCGGTTACTTGCTATAAAAATCAGCTTTCGGATTATCACAGATTAGGCGCCGCATTGTTCGATATTTTCAACTCGGGATATTTTGGAGAAAAAACCAACGATATATACCGTCAGTACATAAACGTAAGCGCTACGGGAAGTCTTATAGCTCAGGCAAGAGAAAAAGGAACAAAAGGAGCTAAACAGGTAGCCATTTCATTTCAGTTCAGCGATGATTTTGAAATCAGATAATTCATTCTCACGGCCGTCAAAGTTTCGTATTGCTTTTTATGGGATTATGTGATACAATATCATTGGTTATCTGAAAGGACATAATGATATGAATATTAACGTCGGTGATATTCTTGAAATGAAAAAAAATCACCCCTGCGGCTGCAGCCGTATGATTGTTTTGCGTGTGGGAGCGGATTTTAGATTAAAATGTGAAAAGTGCGGACATGATTTTATGGTGCCGAGAAGCAAGTGTGAGAAAAAGATAAAAAAAGTAATCGGCACAGAGGAAAGGAACAGCTCAGACAATGCTTGATAAACTTAAAAATGCCGAAAAGAGACTTGAAGAGATAAACGAATGCCTTACCGATGTAGAAGTTATTAACGACCAGAATAAATATAAGTCCTTGATGAAGGAGCATAAGCAGCTTACTCCTATTGTCGACAAGTATTTGGAATATAAAAAGGCTAAGGACGAATTTGAAGAGGCTAACCAGATTCTGAACGAAAGCGGCGTTGATAAGGAGTTCAAGGAAATGGCTCAGCAGCAGCTCAGTTCCTCTAAGCTCAATATGGAGAAGTGCGAGGAGGAGCTTAAAATACTGCTTTTGCCAAAGGATCCCGATGATGACAGGAACGTTATCGTAGAGATAAGAGGAGGAGCAGGCGGTGATGAAGCAGCGCTTTTTGCCAACTCTTTGTTCAGAATGTATTCTCTGTATGCACAAGCTAAAAACTGGAAAACGGAAATAATCAGCGCCAATCCCACCGAGCTTGGCGGGTACAAGGAAATAAGCTTCTCCATTGAAGGAGAAGGAGCCTATGCGAAAATGAAATACGAGAGCGGGGTACACCGCGTTCAGCGTGTTCCCGAGACGGAGGCTCAGGGACGCATTCACACCTCAACAATAACCGTTGCGGTTCTTCCGGAAATGGAGGAGGTTGACGTTGAGATAAACCCTGCCGATTTAGAGGTGCAAACCTTTCGTTCAAGCGGAGCAGGCGGTCAGCATATCAATAAAACCGAATCTGCAATAAGAATTATTCATCACCCCACCGGAACCATTGTAG
>CAYMFX010000182.1:0-4438 GCA_964389845.1 uncultured Ruminiclostridium sp. | reverse complement strand
CTGAAAATAGGCGGAACACATATCGGAAATATTAACCGCAATATTATAAGAAATTATTTTTCGGATAAAACGGCGGATATTTCAGAGCTTATCGATGAGAATTACGACGGGGTTGTGGATTATGTTATAATCGACAAAAATTCACGAACCTGTTTCGGCGAATGGGAAAAGCATTTTGGCAGAAAAGAGCCTTTTTATGAGCCGCCTTGCGAGGAATCTATAAGGAATGCGGCTTGCTGCGGCGCCGATCCTTTTTTCTATCCCGAAAAAACGGCTGAGCTTTGCAGAAGGTACAATAAGCCTTATGCAACAATCGATTGCGCTTATGACAGTGTGATGAATAAATACTGCGCTGTAAATGCCGTATCACACCAGCATTTATCAAGCTACTATCCCGATAAAAGCTTTGAGGAGCTGTTTAAGCTGTATACGGACAGTACCGACGGGCTTGTGATTTTTACCTGCGGAGAAAAAGAAGTTATTTACGGCAGAAAAGGGCAGCCGCCTAAATATTTTAAGCCCTATTCTCTCGATGTGGTTTCGACCTTGGGGGCAGGGGACAGCTTTAAGGCGGGAACGGTTTATGCGCTTTACAATAAAATGAGCGATGAGGACACGGTTAAATATGCTTGTGCAATTGCGGGCATTGCCTGCACCAAATTTCCAATATCCGAAAATCCGCCTCTTTTATCGGAGGTCAAGGCATTAATAGAAAGAGGGTAATATAAATTGACTAAGATTTTTATCGACGGCAGGGAAGGGACTACCGGTCTTAAAATATTTGAAAGGTTTAAGGATCGGAACGACCTTGAAATTCTTACAATTGACGATGATAAGCGCAAGGACATTAACGAGCGAAGGAAAATGATAAATTCCTCGGACTTTACGTTTTTATGCCTGCCCGACGCTGCGGCAATTGAGGCGGTTTCTTTGGTTGAAAATCCCGACGTTAGGATAATTGACGCTTCCACTGCTCACAGAACCAATCCCGAATGGGCATACGGATTTCCGGAGCTGTCGGCGGAGTACAGGGAGAAGATAAGAACATCTAAGAGGGTTGCCGTTACGGGGTGCTATGCGGCGGGGTTCATTTCCTTGGTTTATCCTCTTGTTGTCAATGATTTTATTGAGAATGACTATCCCTTGACCTGTTATGCGCTTTCGGGCTACAGCGGGGCGGGAAAAAAGGCTATTGCGGTTTATGAGGGTGAGAATAAGCCTTATGAATATAACAGCCCCAGACAGTACGCATTAACCCAGCAGCATAAGCATTTGCCTGAAATGCAGAAGGTTTGCGGGCTAAAGGAGAAGCCTGTGTTTATCCCCGTGGTTTGTGATTATTACAGCGGTATGGTGGTAACGGTGCCAATGCTCCCTCGGCTTATGAAAAAGCGATATACGCCCGACGAGGTAGTCGCAATGCTCAAAAAGCATTATGAGGGACAGCCTATGATAAGGGTGTATGACTTTATGGGCGAGGAAGCGCTTACCGACGGATTTTTGGCGGCTAATACCTTAAGCGGCAAGAATTATTTGGAAATTTTCATTTACGGAAACGAGGACAGAATCGTGCTTTCCTCCCGTCTTGATAATCTTGGCAAGGGCGCCAGCGGTGCGGCTGTGCAGTGCCTTAACATTATGATGGGGATAGACGAGACAACAGGACTGTTGAACAATTGATAATTGACAATGGAGAATTGACAATTGTGGTATCGCCTTTGGCGATGAATTTTGATTTTCAATTTTTATCTTTTAGAAAGGGATTGTTATGGATATTGGAATCGAGTTTATTGATGGGGGAGTTTGCGCTGCCGAGGGATTCTTGGCGGCGGGGGTTAATGCTCATATTAAGGCAAATTCCCGGAAAAATGATATGGCGATTGTTTATTGCGATAAGGTGTGCAATGCAGCCGCTATTTATACGCAAAACAAGGTGAAGGGCGCGCCTATCGCCGTTACCAAAAAGCATTTGGAAAACGGTAAGGCACAGGCTGTTATCGTTAATTCGGGCAATGCCAATACTTGTAACTCAAACGGGGTTGAGATAGCCGAGGGGGCTTGTGAGCTTACGGCTAAGGCGCTTGGAATCAATGTCGATGACGTTATTGTCGCTTCAACGGGGGTTATCGGACAGAAAATGTCGCTTGAACCCTTTGAAAAAAATATTCCCGTTCTTGCTAAAAAGTTGTCAAGAGACGGGTTCAACGACGCTTGTAACGCCATTATGACTACAGATACACGCCAAAAACAGTTTGCCGCCGAGTTTATGTTGGACGGAAAGGTTTGCCATATCGGAGGAATGAGCAAGGGCAGCGGTATGATAAACCCCAATATGGCTACTATGTTAGGGTTCATCACCACCGATGTTAATATTTCCTCGGAAATGCTCTATAAAGCGCTTAAAACAGTTAATGCAGATACCTACAGCATGGTCAGCGTTGACGGGGACACCTCCACAAACGATACCCTTGCCGTTATGGCTTCGGGGTATGCGGGCAATAAGGAGATTGTTTCAGAGGGGGTTCAGTATGACGCTTTTGTTTCCGCTTTGTACTCGGTTATGGTGAAGCTTGCAAGGGAAACAGCCCGTGACGGCGAGGGTGCTTCAAAGCTTATTGAATGCACCGTTATGAATGCCCATAATGAGGAAACGGCTAAGACGGCGGCGCTTTCGGTTATTAACAGCCCGTTGTTAAAGGCTGCAATGTCGGCGGCGGACGCTAACTGGGGACGTGTTATGTGCGCTTTGGGGTATTCCGAGGCTGATTTCGACGTTAATAAGGTTTCGGTGGATTTTGCTTCAAGAGTCGGCAAAATCAGAGTGTGTGAAAAAGGCGTGGGGTTTGATTTCTCCGAGGACGAGGCGTTCAAGATTCTTTCCGAGGACGAGGTTCAAATTATTATTGACCTTAACGAGGGGAAGGAACGGGCTGTGGCTTGGGGCTGTGACCTTACTTATGATTATGTTAAGATTAATGCGGAGTACAGAAGCTGACGAACAATTGACAATGTATAATGGAGAATGGACAATTGTGGTGCGGCTGACGAACAATTGACAATTGACAATGGAGAATGGACAATTTTTTGATTTTTTGGGGAGGGTTTTTTATGAAGTTTGATAGAGCAAGTGTGTTGAGTGATGCGCTGCCTTATATTCAGCAGTATTCGGGGAAGACTGTTGTGGTTAAATATGGGGGGAACGCAATGACTAACAATAGCCTTAAGGAAGCGGTTATGTCGGATATTGTTTTGCTTTCCTTGGTGGGGATAAGGATAGTTTTGGTTCATGGGGGCGGTCCCGAAATTAACGCTATGCTGACTAAGATAGGCAAGGAAAGTAAGTTTGTTAATGGGCTTCGATATACCGATAAGGAGACTATGGATATTGTTCAAATGGTGCTTTGCGGTAAGGTGAACAAGGATCTTGTGGATTTACTGCATTTGCATAAGGGGAAAGCTGTAGGTCTTTGCGGGCTTGACGGGCATATGATTGAGGCTGAGCAAAAGGACGAGAGCTTAGGGCTGGTAGGCGAGATTACCAATGTCAATCCTCAGATTATCAATGACGTTTTGGATAAGGGATATATTCCCGTTATTTCCACTGTAGCTTCCGGAGGAGACGGACAGGTTTATAATATCAATGCAGATACCGCTGCGGCAAGGATAGCGGCGGAGGTTAAGGCGGCTAACCTTATTCTTATGACCGATATTGTTGGTTTGCTGGAGGATAAGGACGATGAAAATACCTTGATTTACTCGGTGGGAGTAAGCGAGGTGCCCTATCTTAAGAAGCAGGGAATTGTATCCGGGGGAATGATACCGAAAATCGACTGCTGCGTTGAGGCGGTCAGAAGGGGTGTGCCGAAGGCTAATATTATTGACGGGCGTATTCCTCATTCGATTCTGATTGAGCTGCTTACCAATGAGGGTGCGGGGACTATGATTGTGAGCTGAAAAAAGGAGACAAAATGAACACAATAGAAAAATTTGACGAAAATATTATGCACACATACGGAAGATACCCCCTTGTTATGGATAAGGGGGAAGGGCGTTCCGCCGTTGACGAAAACGGAAAGGAATATATTGATTTCGGCAGCGGCATTGGCACAAATTCTTTGGGCTACTGCAACGATAAATGGGTGGAAGCGGTCTGCAATCAGGTAAAGACATTGCAGCATACCTCAAACTATTACTACACAAGGATTCAAGCCGAGTTTGCGGAGCAGCTTAACCGCATAACCGGCTATTCCTCGGTATTTTTCGGCAACAGCGGTGCGGAAGCCAACGAGTGCGCCATTAAGCTTGCGAGAAAATACAGCTTTGATAAATACGGCAGGGGCAGACACAATATAATCACACTTAAGAACAGCTTTCACGGCAGAACCCTTTGCACCCTTTCGGCAACGGGGCAGGACGTCTTCCACAATTACTTTTTCCC
>CAYMFX010000181.1:0-4482 GCA_964389845.1 uncultured Ruminiclostridium sp. | reverse complement strand
AGAATGTTAAAAAACAGAAGCATTCCATTCGGCTACTGCATGGTGAACGGAAAATATGCGCTGAACGCTCTGGAAGCGGAGGCGGTGAGGAAAATATTCGCAGATTATATCAACGGAAAATCGTTGAAAACCATAGCTGCAGAAATGCAGATACCATATAATACGGGCAAACCTAAATGTACACTTTATATACGGTTAAATACTAAACTGAATCTCAACTCCAAGCTCATCTGAAACATACACAACATCAATCATTGTAACAGCTAAATTATGTTTTTCATCAACAGTGAGCGAATCCCAATGACTCATCGGATCAACAAGTGGTGATGTATCAATCTCATGATGCTTTCTCTCCTTAGTTCGCAGCGTTTCCTCTAAATCAGACTTTTTTGCGTGAAGAGTGCCTATACGTTCTTGAATATAAGAAAACAGTGTACTATCAGCATCTGCCAGCTTATCCATCAACTTATGAATTTCACTGTCTAAACGTATAATCTCTGCTTTGATATTTTCTGTTTCGTTATCCGGCTTTTTCTTTTCAATTTTAGCAATTACGAGATTTTCAAGGCGCTCTTTCATAGCGTTAAAAACAATCTCTTCAATTTCATCCGGCTTGATTTTAAGCTGTTTTTTTACACATCCGTTTAATGTATTTGCGCCGCTATCACCAAAATATCTCCACATCTTAGTTTTGGAAGCATTCCAAGTAAAATAAAGCGTCAGTGCGTAATGACAATGAGCACATTTGGCAAGACCAATAAGCCATGAGTTTTTTGCTTTGCCATTATTGGGTATCCTTTTATTGTGGGATTTTTTGTCTTGAACCGCCAGCCATGTTTCGGAATCCACAAGCCCTTCATGATATCCAACCTTTATGTACTCCGAGCCATCTGCTCTTTGATGACGAAAACACCCGTGAATACCATCAAACGCCTCAATATCATCGACTACTTCATAGCCTTTAGAAATAAAATACTGATAAATACTTTTGTCCGCTCTAACGTACAAGGGACTTTTAAGTATTAAAGATAGATGCCCCCTGCTCATATTCTTATCAGGCGAAGCACTCATCTCAATCCTTTCCTTTTGGAAATGCTTGATAATATCCGCCAATGAAGAATTGGGTTCTTTATAAATCTGATAGGCGGTTTTTACAACATTAGCTTTGTCCGATGGAACAAGCACAGAACCATTTTTTCCATTTACAGTTCTACGTTCTGAATCGTATCCATAATACTTTTTACCGCCCAGATAAAATCCCGTTTCCAAAGATCTGGTGTTGTATGCGTCCGCTACTCTCGCTGCTATTGTTTCACGCTCAAATTCCGCAAAATTCAGCAGATTATTTCTCATCATGCGCCCTTCTTTTGTTGCAGTGTTGAAAGGCTCAGTCAAAGACATTACACTTACTCCATAGCTGTCAAGAATATTGGTAACATTAAGGTACTCTCTCATATTGCGGCTAAAGCGGTCGTACTTTTTTACTATTATGCGTTTAATCATTCCGTCTTTTGCATCAGACATCATCTGCTGAAAAGCCGGTCTGTGTTCGATGTCCTTTCCACTTTTTCCATCATCACAGTAAATTCTATAATCCTCCTTCTCGCTCAGTGATTTTATACACTCAGATTTTTGGCTGTCAATGGAAAGGGAATTGTTATCCTTGTCGCTTACCGAACGGCGAACATAAATTGCGGTAAATTTTTTCATGTGTTATCGACCTCCATATAAATGTAAGCCGACATACGTTATCTGGTTTAAGTATAACATAATCGGCTTGCATTTTCAACATTATTTATGAATCTTTGAAGATAAAATATCATAAATACGATTTATCTTTTGCGTCTTAACGCTTTCGCTAATATGTTCGGGAACAGAAATTTTCACTTTAATTTCTTTCCTTGTATTGACATTTCGCTCTTCTTTTGGTACAATAAATGTACATTGGGTATCATTCACCTTTCTCACCCCTTGGTGCGTAAATCGTATAGTCGCCCACAAATAATAAATATTGCCATTTTAACAATTGATTTATGGGAAAATATATGATTTTGACCGTCTATTTAGCGGTCTAAATTACGTTGAGGCGCTCTGCTGTTTCAAAACAGCAGACGCCACAAACATATATAAATTCATAAGTGCTTCCTAAATACATTAGGATTATTATAAATGGCTTTATAAAGCTATTTACTGCAACTTATTTAAAGGGATAACATAAAATCGCTTTCCGTCAATCTGATGGGTATTTTTGTCTTTTCCCGCTCTTAGTGCCTCCTTGTCCACTAAGTCCTTTATTGCCTTACGCATATCAATATCTGGGAACAAACAACGTAGCTTATCTTCAAGTTTTTTGCTACGTAAATATAGACAATCATTGTGAAAAAGTCCATCGTGCTTATTAACGTCAAAGCTTTTCTTGCCATCGGACAAGCAAAAACTATTACTTATGTATAGCTTTTTGATATAGCTCAAGTAGTCTTCATTTTCGTTTTCGCAGTTTGTTTGAAACCGGTTCTGATTATCATTCACAATCTCCCTGAGATAGTCAGTAAACAACAGATACTCTGTTCTTGCCTGTTTCTCCGTAATAAAGCCAGATTCGGCACAGAATTCCAGAAAAATGATAAACGACATATTCAAACAAAATTCGGCATCGCGTAGTCGTCCGTGAAGATTCGAACTTGAAGCTGTTTGACGTAATTCAGTCAGGCGCTTGTCAATTTCACCTTTGACTGATTCAAAATTATCCACATACCACTGCAAAAAGTAATAGTAAAACGTAGAGACTAATAGTGGCTGTTTGCGTTGGTATTTGTCAAGAACACCTCCATCGGGACGTTTTGTCAATGGAACTACCAATACACGAGGGCGTGTGGACTCTTGACCAATGGTGTATTCGCCGATGAAAATTACGTTAGCATTAAATTCTTTTTGCACCGTTGATTTTCCCTCCATTCGTCCACGCCCTGTGTTATCACTGATTCTCCGTATAATCTCTTCCGCGGTAGTTTCATTACTTCTTTTGATACCTTTAGATTCAGCCGTATGCAGATCGTCGATAACAACGGTACACTCGCTGTATTCGCAAAGGATGTCCTCAATAAAACGCTTTGAGGAATTAAATCGTGTTTCCGGTTTTACCCCATCGCTTCGATTATAAAGCTGGGTGATTTGGGGAATGTAATGCGATTTTAACATTCCCGATTCACCTACTATCATTAAAATGGCACAAGGCATAATCCCAACTTCCTTGAAAGCTGAGAGAGTTAGACCTGTGATAGTGTGTGCGATAAGCACTCTTCCGATTTCTGAACTTAGATTTATTAGTTCGTAAACCCCTTTAAAAGCCTCGTCTTTAGTGATGGTATCGTCAATGTTAAGGCGAAACGGTGAATTCGGCAATTCATAATTGTATGAGGATACATTGCCATCGGATCGGGTAATTACCCGATCTCCGGCAACAAAATTGACACCATTGTCAACATAATTGATTCCAACATGGAGTGCGGCTTTTTTCTGTTCGCTGCATGAGGTAGCACTGGTATCAGTAATTGAAAAGTCGCTCAAATTGTTCCCCCCTTCGTTTTGTATGAGCGCCGTTTGATTTGCCCGAAAAAGGCGTTAACTGCTGCAGTTGCAACAGCTGCCAGCACCTTGGGAATTGCTCTAATGATTGCGTCGCCCAGCTTACGGAAAAACGAACAGAAATTTTTCTTGGCAGCCTCATTTTCGTGAGTCGATTGGACATTAACGTTATCACGAGATTTATCTGCTTCTCTTTTAGCTTCCACCCTTTCAGCTTCCACTCTTTCAGCTTTCTCTTTTTCAGCTTTCTTTTTTAGTTTTTCAAGAGTCTCTTTTACAAATCTCTCGATAATTTTTTTGTCTTTTCGGCTAAGCTTGGATTTCTTAGATTTCCCGTTAGCGGCATTCGCCTCCTTGCTTGCTGAGACTTCATTTATAGTCGGAAGACCTGCAAACGTTTTAAAGTTTTCCATAAAGAGTTCTCCTTTCATAAAAATTTAACTTGCTTATATTTTATCGCATGCAGTCTAAATGTTCAAACCACAAACAAGGTACATTTAAAGTACATTTTTTGCACAAACGGGAGACCGGTTATGATTTTACGTGATTATATAATGAAAATACATGAAATCACTAAGGTTAATAATTTAGACATTGTTTTTGGTCTATTTAACGCAGCAGGTTCAGACAGTTTTTCTGAAGAATCGGTAAAAAAATGGATGTTGCCTAAAGAAAATAAGGCTCGAAGAAATTGTCAAATTAAAAGATATTTTAATGATACTCATCCTTTCAATGAAGATGGTTTCATTAAATATTTGCAAAATCAAATAAGGACATCATGGAAAAAATTGCAGGAAGCATTTGCTTCAATACATGATGACAATATAATTGATACAACAACAGATAATGAATCTCTGTTTTATTGGAGTTTACTTAATCAATTTCAAAAGATACATA
>CAYMFX010000180.1:0-4492 GCA_964389845.1 uncultured Ruminiclostridium sp. | reverse complement strand
AGAATTACTTCTTTGGCGCGTTATGTGATGATAGATTCGCTGAATCCCGCAGTGACAATCGCTAAACAGTGGTTCGAGAGAACTCTCGACGACAGCGCAAACAAGAGAATTGCCGTTGCGGAAGCATTTTTGGCTACAGACGCAATACTGAATATTATGATAAACGTCACCGACGGACTTGTGGTTTATGAAAAGTCTATAAGAGCAAGAGTGATGAAGGAGCTGCCCTTTATGGCTACGGAAAATATTATGATGCGAGCCGTTGAGAAGGGCGGAAACCGTCAGGAGCTTCATGAGGCGCTGAGAGAACACAGCCTGCTGGCAGCTAAGAACGTTAAGGAGGAGGGCGGCGAAAACGACCTTGTGGAGCGTATTGCGGCGGATCCCATTTTTATGATTTCCAAAGAGGAGATACTTGCGGTTCTTAAGCCCGAAAATTATATAGGCAGATGTCCCGAGCAGGTGGACAGGTTTATTTCCCGGTGCATAAAGCCCTTGCTCGAAAAGAACAAGGACGTGCTTGGAGAAAAATCCGAGCTGTCGGTTTAATAGACCTCCTCGGAAATGCGGTGTAATTTGCTTTCGGACATTGTTATCAGGCGAATTTTCAGCATTGAGTTTGAGAAGTTTCTAAAAATTGTCAAAAACTTCTTGACTTATTCGGAAAAATCAAATATAATATATGATGTTTGGTTTTTTTAGAAAAATGCAGGAACGGAGTGAAATTTAATTGAAAAGAGTTAAAAAGCCTGTTTTCTTTGTGGTTGTGGGCTTGATACTGGTATTTGCCGTGATGTCCATGGCGGGCATTCATACCTACTACGGCGATATTACAAATACCTGGATTCGGGGACTCGGCGATATTCGGTGGGGTATCGACATCAGAGGCGGCGTTGACGTTACCTTTACCCCGGCAGAAGGAATCGATGCTTCCAATGATGAAATGGACGCGGCAAGGTCGATAATCGAAACCCGTATGCTGAACAATAACATCACGGACTACGATTTGTATATTGACTACTCAACGGATCAGATAATCGTTCGTTTCCCCTGGCAGTCGGACGACAGCGATTTTGATCCTGAGGCTGCCGTTAAGGAGCTTGGCGAAACCGCTATGCTTTCCTTCAGAGAGGGCGGTACATCAAGCATAGGCGAGGACAAAACATATGAGGACCTTCCTCTTGTCCTCGACGGTAAGGACGTTAAAAGCGCTTCTCCGAGGTACGATACAGAAAACAGAGAATATATCGTTACTTTGGAGCTGGAAGAAAGCGGCGTTGAGAAGTTCAGCAAGGCGACCGAGAAATTGTATGCTTCAAAAGGCGTTATTTCTATCTGGATGGACGGAGACGTTATTTCTCAGCCTTCCGTTTCGGCTCATATAACCGACGGCTCGGCTACCATTTCGGGAAGCTTTACGGCGGAGAGCGCTAAGGAGCTGGCGGATAAGATAAACGGCGGCGCACTGCCCTTTAAGCTTGCAACCTCCAATTTCAGTACCATAAGCCCCACGTTGGGCGAGGGCGCAAGAGACGCTATGGCTTTGGCGGGACTTATCGGGTTTGCATTTATCGTGCTGTTCATGATAATCAAGTACAGGCTGCCCGGTGCGGTGGCTTCCATTGCGCTTATCGGACAGGCTGCGGGTACTTTTGCGGCTATCACCGGCTTTTTTGCCTTCAACGACAGCTTTACGCTGACAATTCCCGGTATTGCGGGCATTATCCTTGCACTCGGTATGGGCGTCGACGCAAACGTTATCACTGCTGAGCGCATCAAGGAAGAAATATATGCGGGCAAGTCCGTAAACGGGGCTATCCGTGCGGGCTATAAGAGAGCCTTTGCCGCTATCTTCGACGGAAATATCACAATGATTATCATTGCATTCATTCTTATGGGCGCATTCGGTACAAGCGACAGCTTCTTCGGTGTAGTTTTCTCGCCTATCTTCGTTTGGTTCGGAGCATCTACCGAGGGTACGATTTACTCCTTCGGCTATACGCTGGCAGTAGGCGTTATACTGAACTTCCTGTTCGGTATTTTGCTTTCAAGGCTGATGACTATGTCCTTGGCGGATTTCAAGGCGTTCAGAAAGCCCGCTCTTTACGGAGGTGCTAAGAATGAAAAATAAAGTGTTAGATATATACGGAAAGAGAAAAGTGTTCTTTATTATACCCATTGTAATAGCAGTGGCGGCTATCTTGGTAGCACTTATTGCGGGACTTGAGGTTGATATTGAATTTAAGGGCGGTACGCTTATTAACTACAGCTATACCGGCGATTTGGATACGGCGGCGTTAAAGTCGGCGGCTGAGGAGTTCGGCTACGGCACCGTAAATGTTACAACAGGCTCGGCGCTTAACTCTGATACCGAAAACGTTACTCTTTCATATGCTTCAAACGAAGGACTTACCGCCGATGTTCTCAACGAAATGTCCTCTAAGCTTATGGAACAGTTCAAGGACAATGAGCTTACAAGACTGAGCAGCCAGGACGTTAATCCCACTTCGGGCATGAACTTCTTTGTAAAGTGCTTAGTTGCGGTTTTGTTCTCCTTTGTTCTTTTGGTAATATACATTGCCTTCAGATTCAAGAAGATAGGCGGCCTTTCGGCAGGCGTGTTTGCGCTTGTCGCATTGATTCACGATGTAGTTATTGTGTTCTCCTCCTTCATCTTCTTCAGACTGCCCATAGACGCTAACTTTATGGCGGTTATTCTTACGATTCTGGGTTACTCGATAAACAACACCATTGTCACATATGACAGAATCCGTGAGAACAGAACGCTTTACGGCAAGAAAATGGGGCTTGTTGAATTGATGAACACCAGCGTTTCTCAGACTATGACGCGTTCCATTAACACCACGATAACTACCGCCTTTGCGGCTTTGGCTATCTGCGTGGTAGCTATGGTCTGCGGCGTTGATTCGATTATCAGCTTTGCATTCCCGCTTCTTATCGGTCTTGTGGCAGGCTTCTATTCGTCGGTGTTTATGTCCGGCTCAATGTGGGTTTCGTGGCAGCTTCATAAAGAAAAGACTGCTCCCGCTGCTCAAAAAAAATAATTTGAAAAAAGAGCTGCTGCGATTATGCGGCGGCTCTTCGTATAGGTTTTGGAATATAGAGGAACAAAATCAGATTGGGGAAAGGAGCCGCAAAATGAAGATTGGCGCATCTACGGCCTGTTTTTATCCCATGGAAACGGAAAAAGCAATTCAGACACTTTCTGATGCGGGAATCAAAAATATTGAGATTTTTTTCAATGCGGAGTGCGAGCTTAAGGGACGTCTGTTTGAAGAAATCGAAAAAACCGTCCTGGACTGCGGCTGCTCGGTATTGTCGGTTCACCCCTACACCTCGGCGGTGGAGTCTATGTCGCTGTTCGGGAATTATCCCAGAAGGCTTAATGATATTCTCGATACCTACAAAAGATATTTTGAGATTATGAACCTGTTCGGGGCTAAGGTTTTTGTGCTTCATGGAGCGCTCAGAAGCGCAGTGTTGGAGGACGAGGTTTATTTTGAAAGATACTCATTGCTTTATGATATTGGGAAGGGCTGCGGAGTGACCGTTGCTCAGGAAAATGTAAGCTACTGCAAAGGCGGCAGCAGCGACTTCCTGCTCAAAATGAAAAATACCTTGGGAGATAACGTTCGGTTCGTGCTTGACGTGAAGCAGGCTATCAGAAGCGGTAAGGATCCCTTTTATCTTCTCGGTATACTGGGGAGCAGTATTACACATTGCCACCTAAGCGATAATAACGATAAAACGGACTGTATTCCCGTGGGTCGGGGAAGGTTAGATTTCCCTCGGTTCGCAGAAAAGCTTAAAGAAATCGGGTACGGCGGGAATATTATTTTGGAGCTTTATAAGGACGGCTACGAAAGTCCCCGGGTGCTTCGGGAAAGCGTTAGCTATATGGAAAAATTTTTTGAAAGGAGTTAATTATGAGGTGTCCGGAATGCGGTTTTGACGACAGCAAGGTAATAGACTCACGTCCCACCGAGGATAAAATCAGGCGGCGGAGAGAGTGCCTTAAATGCAAGTGTAGATTTACGACCTATGAGGTGATTGAAAATATTCCCCTTTTAGTTGTTAAGAAGGATCATTCAATCGAGCCTTTTGACCGCCAGAAGCTTATCGACAGGGTTCTCAGAGCTACCGTAAAACGTCCGGTTCAGCTCTCCACCGTCGAAAATATGGTGGACGAGATCGTCAATGAATTTAAGAACAGCCTTCAAAGAGAGGTTTCCAGTGAAAAAATCGGCGAAGCAGTGCTGAATAAGCTTAAGGAAGTGGACGACGTGGCGTATATTCGATTCGCCTCCGTCTATCGTGACTTTAACGACGCAGAAAGCTTTATGAAGATAATAGGCGAATTGTCAGAGAAGAAGGACGATAACCGGTGATTGTGTGCATAATGCCTAAGCTGAAGGATTACATTACCTCTCAATTTAGGCATTATTTTGTCAAAAATATATTGACAATGTCA
>CAYMFX010000179.1:0-4518 GCA_964389845.1 uncultured Ruminiclostridium sp. | reverse complement strand
AAGGTTTCTCTTAAAAATCTCTTCCTTAACCCCTCTCCCCCTTTCCCCGCTTTGAAAGCAGTGCAATTACATTGATTCATTTCTATTGCTCCCCCAACTAACTCTTGAAGATTTTATGCGCCGAACGGCTGTCGAAAGACGAGGAAGAAAGCCGCAGGAATATGCGCATATTTCAAGGATTTCTGACGAAGTATTTCGGCAGCCGGGCAAGCAGAAAAATTCAAGAGTTAGTTGGGGGAGCAATATTATTGCTATTGCCGCAAAGACCGTGAAATTGCGCTCATTAAAGCTGTGGTGCTACCGGAAAACTTTGCGGCTCGCCATAACACAAAATTTTTTCACACTTGTCCATTGCACATTGTCAATTGTTTTTCGCAGTTAAATAATAATTTATATTATTACATTAAAACCACATAAGGAGATATATGTAATGAAAAGAAAGGTCAGGGTCGGCAATATTACCTTAGGGGACGGCAATATTTATGTCCAGTCTATGCTTAATGTCCCTTATGAGGACACCGAGGGGAATGTGAAACAGGCAATCGAGCTTGAAAAGGCGGGGTGCGAGATAGTGAGGGTTTCGATACCCACCTTGGACGCCGCAAATCTCATTCCCGCTATTAAGGATAAAATATCAATACCTCTTGTGGCGGATATTCATTTTGATTACCGTATTGCTTTAAAATGCGCCGAGTCGGGAGTGGATAAGCTCAGGATAAATCCCGGCAACATCGGCTCGGAGGATAAGGTAAGGGAGGTGTGCAGGGCTTGTCAAAGCAGAAATATCCCTATCAGAATAGGCGTTAATTCCGGCTCGCTGGAAAAGGAGGTATTGGCGAAATACGGCTCTCCCTGCGCTCCTGCTTTGGTGGAAAGCGCAATGAATCATGTCGGAATTTTAGAAAAGTGCGATTTTTACGATACCGTTATTTCTATCAAATCCTCATCGGTTCCGATTATGATAGAAGCCTACAGGCGGCTTAATGAAATCTGCGATTATCCCCTTCATCTTGGAGTTACCGAAGCGGGTACCGAGAGAATGGGCGTTATCAAGTCGGCGATAGGTATCGGAGCCTTGCTTTGCGACGGTATCGGGGACACGATACGGGTTTCCTTGACGGACGAGCCTGTGAAGGAGGTAAAGGCTGCCGATGATATTCTGACTGCATTGGGAAAGGGGAGAGACAGGGCGGAGATCGTTTCCTGTCCTACCTGCGGAAGAACACAGATTGATTTAATCGGCTTGGCTCATCAGGTAGAGGACGCTGTACAAAATATTCATAAAAAAATCAAGGTGGCGGTTATGGGCTGCATTGTAAACGGACCGGGAGAGGCTCGTGAAGCCGATATAGGGGTCGCCGGAGGAAAGGGCGAGGGACTGATTTTTAAAAGGGGCGAAATAGTCAGGAAAGTTAAGGAAGAGGATATTCTTGCGGCTTTGTTAGAGGAAATTGAGAAGCTTTAGTATAACGTAATTTTTGATAACAGCGGGAAAGGGAAAATAAAGATGTCAAAAAAATTGTGCGATTTATTTGAAGGCTGTGAATTTGACGGCTCTGTTGGGGGCGGAGAGGTTTGCTCCGTTATTTACAACAGGCTCAGCGGTTCGGTATTGATTCAGCTTTCTTTGGACGATGTTCCCGAAGCGGAAAAGATTTTAGCGGCGGCGGAAACAATTAAAAATAACCTTGATATTAATTCGGCGGAGATTTTTCCGAAATACCCGTCGGTGCTTTTTTCCTCGGACAGAATTTATCATATAATCGAGCTGCTCCATTCAAAGCCTTCTTTGAAGGGAAAAATTAACGGGTATTTAAAGAATGCGGAAATATCCGAGGGCGACGGTACATATGAAATCACTCTTAAAAATGGGGGCGCAGATATTCTTTCCGAGGGTCATATTGACAGAGAAATAGAAAAGTATGCAAAAGGTTTTTTCGGCGTGGAGATAAACGTTATTTTTGACGGTGTTAAAGCTGTTAATATCGACGACAGGGAAGAGAAAATTAAGCTTGACGATTCCGAGCTTCCTCCGCCCCCTCCCGAAGCCTTTATACCCGCTCCTCCTCCCGCTAATAATGCAGGTTCTTCCCGTAAGTCCTACGGCGGAGGACATTATGAGGGAGACGGTTCGGGAGGGCAGCGGCGTTCTAAGGGTATGACGGTGTTAAAGGAGCCGGAGAAAATGCCCCTTATGTTTGAGAGCGAATATTTCGAGAATGAAGCCGAGCTTGTGGCGGGTAAGGCAATAAATACGCCTCCTGTGCCAATGTCGGAAATTGTGGACGAGAAAAAGGACGTTACCCTTTGGGGCGAGGTGTTCAGCACCGAGGAAAAAACCATTAAAAACGGCGAGTTTACTATTTTCAGCGTGTATTTTACCGATTACACCAATTCTCAGATTTTAAGAATTTTTACTCCCACGGATAAGGCGGGAGATTACGGATTTGCAAAAAAAGGAAATGCGCTGCTTGTAAACGGTGACGTTAAGTTTGATACCTTTACAAAGTCCTTTTATATTGAAGCCAAGTCGGTGATGAAGGTAAAGCGTATCAGAAAGAAGGACAACGCCGAGCATAAGCGTGTAGAGCTTCATATGCACAGCAATATGTCGGATTTAGACGCTTTGACTCCGGCAGGCGATTTGGTCAAGAGAGCCTTTGAGTGGGGGCATAAGGCGGTGGCTATCACCGACCACGGAAATGTTCAAGCCTTTCCCGACGCAATGAACGCTCTTAACGACATAAGAAAAAAGAATCCCGATACTAAGTTTAAGGTTCTTTTCGGAATGGAGGCTTATTTTGTCAATGACGGTCACTCCCTTGTGGAAGGCTGTACGAACCGTTCAATAAACGATGACATAATCGTTTTCGATATAGAGACTACCGGGCTGTCTCATGCAACGGAGAGAATTACGGAAATAGGAGCGGTGAAGCTTCGGGGACTTGAGGTAGTTGAGGAATTTAACACCTTCGTGAATCCCGAAAAGCATATTCCCGAAGAAATAACCGAGCTTACGGGCATTACGGACGAAATGGTACAGGACGCACCTTCCGAGGGAGACGCTGTAAAAGAGTTTTTGAAGTTCTGCGGCGACGCACCCCTTATTGCGCACAACGCAGATTTTGATACCTCCTTTATTCGTACCGCCGCAGAGAGAAACAGTATTAATTATCACAATCCCGCTATCGATACACTTAAGCTGTGCAGGGCGGCTATTCCCAATAAGAAAAAGTATACACTTGACGCCGTCGCCAATGAGCTTGGACTTGGGGACTTCAATCACCACAGAGCAAGCGACGACGCAAAAATGCTGTCAATGATTTTTGTGAAGCTGATTGAGATTTCTCAAAAGGGAAGAGCTATTGAAAAGCTTGGCGACCTTAATACGGTTTTGGGCAATGTGGACGTTAAGAAAATGCCTACATATCATCAGATTATTATTGCCAAAAATAATACGGGACTGAAAAATCTGTACAAGCTGATTTCATATTCCAACCTTGACTATTTTGCAAAAAAGCCCCGCATACCTATGTCAGAGCTTAAAAATCACCGTGAAGGGCTTATTCTCGGCAGCGCCTGTGAAGCAGGAGAGCTTTACCGTGCCATGCTTGAAGGAAAATCCGAGGAATATATCGAGGAAATTGCTTCATTCTACGATTATCTTGAGATTCAGCCTGTGGGCAATAATATGTTCCTTGTGAGAAACGGAAAGCTTCAGTCTGTGGAGACGCTGAAGGAATACAACAAGAAAATTGTCGCTTTGGGCGAAAAGCTCCGAAAGCCCGTTGTGGCAACCTGCGACGTGCATTTTATTGACAAAGAGGACGCTATTTTTCGGGAGATATTGCAGGCGGGGCAGGGCTATGACGATGCGGGACAGCAGGCGCCCTTGTATTTCCGCACTACAGAGGAAATGCTTGAAGAGTTTGCTTATTTAGGCGAGGAAAAAGCCTTTGAGGTAGTCGTTACCAACACCAACCGCATTGCGGATATGGTGGAGGATATTATTCCTATTCCAAAGGGCACCTACACTCCGTATATCGAGGGAGCGGAGCAGGAGCTTCAGGATCTTTGCTGGAACAAGGCTCATGAGCTTTACGGGGACGAGCTGCCCAAGGTGGTGGAGGAACGTCTCAATAAAGAGCTTAACGCTATTATCAAATACGGCTTCTCTGTGCTTTATATGATTGCGCAAAAGCTGGTGCATAAATCCAACGAGTGCGGTTATGCCGTAGGCTCGAGAGGTTCGGTAGGCTCCTCGTTGGTGGCTACGATGTCGGGTATATCGGAGGTAAACCCATTGCCCCCTCATTACAGATGTCCTAAATGCCGACATAACGAGTTTATAACCGACGGCAGCGTTCAGTCGGGCTATGACCTTTCGCCTAAGCAGTGTCCCGAATGCGGCACGGAAATGGAGAGAGACGGTCACGACATTCCTTTTGAGACCTTTTTGGGCTTCAAGGGGGATAAGGCTCCCGATATTGACCTTAATTTCAGCGGCGAGTATCAAGC
>CAYMFX010000178.1:0-4569 GCA_964389845.1 uncultured Ruminiclostridium sp. | reverse complement strand
TCCATTCTTCTGCAAGCGTTAAAGTGAGAACGTCCCATTTTGTTCTCCATAATCCAGTTGCGGGCAAAGGAACCGTCCTGAATCTCGCCGAGAACCTTCTTCATTTCCTTCTTTGTGTCCTCGGTTATAATTCTCTTCCCTATCTCGTAGTCGCCAAACTCAGCGGTATCGGAAATCGAATATCTCATCATTCCGAAGCCGCCCTTGTAAATAAGGTCTACAATAAGCTTCATCTCGTGGATACATTCAAAATACGCATTTTGAGGATCATAGCCTGCTTCAACCAAGGTCTCAAAGCCTGCCTTCATCAAAGCGGTAACGCCGCCGCAAAGAACGCACTGTTCACCGAACAGGTCAGTCTCGGTCTCCATTTTGAAGGTGGTTTCAAGCACGCCTGCTCTCGAGCCGCCGATACCTGCCGCATAAGCAAGAGCAATGTCCATAGCTCTTCCGGTAGCGTCCTGATGAACCGCAACCAAGCAGGGAACGCCTCTGCCTATTGTGTATTCGCTTCTTACAGTATGTCCGGGACCCTTGGGAGCAATCATAATTACGTCAACATCAGCAGGCGGCACAATCTGACCGAAATGGATATTGAATCCGTGAGCAAAAGCAATTGCCTTTCCCGCAGTTAGATTGGGCGCAATGCTTTCCTTATACATATCTGCCTGACGCTCGTCGTTGATGAGTATCATTATAATGTCGGCTGCCTTTGCGGCGTCGGCGGCGGTCATAACCTTGAAGCCTGCCTTCTCCGCCTTTGCCCAGGACTTGCTTCCGTTATAAAGACCGATAACCACATCTACTCCGCTGTCCTTAAGATTAAGAGCATGAGCGTGTCCCTGGCTGCCGTAGCCGATAATAGCCACCTTTTTCCCGTCCAAAAGCGACAGATTGCAGTCCTCCTGATGATAAAGCTTTGCCATGATACTTTTCCTTCTTTCTTTTATTCGTAGTATATAATTTGAGAGCATTGGCGATACCGTTTCGACACCGCCGCTCCGAATTAGCGATAGTAGTATTAAACTCTGAGAGAAGCCGAGCCCTTTTGAATGGCAATAGTACCTGTGCGGACAATTTCCTTTATTCCGTAAGGTCTGAGCAGCTCCTGAAAATTTGCAATCTGAGTCTGATTATCCGACAGCTCCAAGGTCATTGTATCCACCGAAATATCGGAAATCTTCGCCTGAGTGATTTTAGCAATTGAAATAAGCTCATGCCTTTGCTGCGCCGTACAATTCACCTTTACAAGAACCAATTCCCTTTCAAGCAGCTCGTCCCGCTTTACGGTACGCAATTTAATAACGTCAATCAATTTATTAAGCTGTTTTTCTATCTGCTCCAAGGTGTAATCGTCTCCGTCCGCCACAATTGTGATTCGGGAAACCTTTTCGTCCTCCGTAACGCCTACCGCCAAGCTGTGTATATTAAAGCCTCTCCGTGCGAACAAGCCGGAAATTCTCGCCAGCACGCCCGCATTGTTCTCCACCAAAATAGAAATTGTGTGCTTCATAACCGTTTTCTCCAATCACTCAATAAGGGATTTTTCATTTTCGTTCACCATTACCTGAAGCAAATAAGGCTCCTTGGACTTTACAAGCCTTTTAACGGCTTCCTCCGCTTCTTCGTCGGTTCCCACGGTTTCTGCCTTAATGCCGTAAGCCGCCGCAAGCTTTGCAAAATCGGGACTTCCGCTAAGGTCTACCATAGTTCTTCTTCCGCCAAAGTTATTATCCTGATACTCCCTTACCATTCCAAGGTAATTGTTCACGAAAACAACAACCTTTGCATTTATTCCGTGCTGAATCTCAGTGGCAAGCTCCATTAAGCACATCTGAAAGCTTCCGTCACCGCACAGCGCCACAACCTCGTAATCGCTGAGAGCGGTCTTTGCTCCGATTGCCGCCGGCAAAGCGTAACCCATAGTTCCCATACCGCCCGAGGTTATGAACCTTCCCTCGTCGGTAAGCTCAACGTTGTTTGCCGCCCAAATCTGATTGGAGCCTACGTCGGAGCAAATAACGCTTTTGGAGGGCAATTCCCTGCATAAAGCTTTTATGAATTTTTTAGGATCAACCTTATCGCCGCTTGTTTCGATTTTATCCGACCGAATATCGCAGGAAAGCCTGTTCTGATAAACCATGTCCTGCCATTCATCATGCTTCATCGGCTCAGTCTCGGCGATAAACTGCTCCAAAATCTTTTTTACATCGCCTACAATGGGAATATTTACCGGTGAATTTTTTCCGATTTCCGCAGGGTCAACGTCTATATGAATAACCGTGGTGTCTGAAAAGAGTTCAGGTGCAGTGACTGACCTGTCGCTCATTCGTGCGCCCAATACCAAAAGCAAATCACATTCACGAATAGCAAATTTAGCCGTTTGACGCCCGAAAATTCCCAACATTCCGTAATAATTCTTATGTGAAGTAGGCATAGTGCCTATTCCCATCATAGTAGCAATTACCGGAATATCGCAAAGCTCGGAAAGCTTTCTCAGTTCACCGCAGGCGCCGGCGGAAAAAATGCCGCCTCCCGCGCAAATAAGCGGTCTTTGGGATTTTTTAAGCGCCTCCGCAGCCTTCTTGATCTGAAGCTTGTTGCCGTAAACACTGGGCTTGTACGAACGTATTTCCACCGTTTCGGGATATTCAAAATCTATCAGCTCTTTCTGAACGTCCATAGGCACGTCTATAAGAACGGGACCCGGTCTGCCGCTGCCCGCTATGTAAAACGCCTTCTTAAACACCTCTCCGATAATTTCGGGATTCTTTACAAGAAAGCTGTGCTTTACAAAAGGTTCGCAGGCGCCGGTAATATCCGCCTCCTGAAATGCGTCTCTGCCTATCTGATTGCTTACCACCTGTCCGGTAATGGCAATCATGGGAACGCTGTCCATATGAGCGGTGGCTACGGCGGTTATCAGGTTTGTTGCCCCGGGACCGGACGTAGCGACGCACACGGCGGGCTTTCCCGTAACTCTTGCATATCCGCTGGCAGCATGTCCGCTGTTCACCTCATGTCTCACAAGAACGGATTCTATATTTGTCTTTATCAGTTCATCGAAGAAAGGGCAGATAGCAGCCCCCGGATAACCGAAAATATGTCTTATTCCTTCAAGCTCAAGAGCCTTAACCATAGCTCCCGCAACAGTCATTCGTTCCTTTGCCACTGTTCCACCTCTCGACTTCCGCAATTTTATATTTAATCTATTATACGTTAAGGACAGATTTTTGTCAAGTCAAGTATTGACGGTTTTATTTTGTGAACGCATTTTTCACCAAAAAATTTCACCTTTGGGTGTTTACAAATCGCACATCTTGTGATATAATTGTTAGCGATAGCATAAATATAAGATTTATCAAGTAATTTGGCGGCATAAGTTATCACTGCTTTCCCGCCGAAAAAGGATTTATGCAAAGTAGGAGGCGGATTATTCCAAATGGCAAGCCTCAAGCTTCCGGGGGTCGGTTACAACGCGGCGGGTCCCGTTTCATATGCGTTTACCGAAGTTGCTGCGATCTACCCCATCACCCCCTCTTCCGTAATGGCTGAGGTAACCGACTCATGGGCTACTGCGGGAAGAAAAAATGTTTTCGGAACAGAAGTTAAGGTTGTGGAAATGCAGTCTGAGGCAGGTGCGGCGGGCGCCGTTCACGGTTCCTTGACAGCGGGCGCTCTTACGACCACCTATACCGCATCACAGGGCTTGCTCCTGATGATACCCAATATGTATAAAATCGCAGGCGAGTTGCTTCCCAGCGTTATCCATGTTTCCGCTCGTGCGCTTGCAACTCATGCTCTTTCAATCTTCGGCGATCACAGCGACGTATACGCTTGCCGCCAGACAGGCTACGCTATGCTCTGCTCCACCAACCCTCAGGAGGTTATGGACTTAGGCGCAGTCGCTCACCTTTCCACAATCAAGGGCAAGGTTCCTTTCCTGCACTTCTTCGACGGCTTCAGAACCTCTCACGAGATTCAGAAAATCGAGGTTTGGGATTACGATACTCTTAAGGGAATGATTGACCAGGACGCTTTGGCTGACTTCCGTAAGCGTGCGCTGAACCCCGAGCATCCTACCCTTAGAGGTACCGCTCAGAATCCCGACATCTTCTTCCAGGCAAAGGAAGCCGCTAACAAATATTACAATGCTCTCCCCGAAATCGTTACCGAGTATATGGACAAGGTAAACAAGGAAATCGGCACCGATTACAAGCTGTTCAACTACTACGGCGCACCCGACGCTGAGCAGGTAATTGTTGCAATGGGTTCCGTTTGCGACACCATTGAGGAAACAATCGACTACTTAATGGCACAGGGCAAGAAGGTTGGTCTTGTTAA
This sequence comes from uncultured Ruminiclostridium sp., assembly GCA_964389845.1. GTDB lineage: Bacteria > Bacillota > Clostridia > Oscillospirales > Ruminococcaceae > Ruminiclostridium_E. Next base: position 225 of record CAYMFX010000178.1, on the reverse strand, counting down.
GGTCAGACTTTACCGTCCTTTCTCTGTAAGCGCATTTGTTGACGCAATTCCTTCTACTGTTAAGAAGATTTCCGTTCTCGACAGAACAAAGGAACCCGGCTCACTTGGCGAGCCTCTCTACCTTGACGTTGTTGCAGCGCTGAGACAGGCAGGCAAGTTCACCGACATTCCCGTATACAGCGGACGCTACGGTCTCGGCTCCAAGGACTGCAACCCTGCACAGAT
>CAYMFX010000177.1:0-4571 GCA_964389845.1 uncultured Ruminiclostridium sp. | reverse complement strand
CGGTGACAGTTAAGCCTGATGGGGAGGAAGAGGTTGAATTGCCCGAAACGGTGACACTTTTGGTAACACCTGTTCAAGCGAATATCCTTGCCGAGCTTGAAGCGGAGGGTGAGATACATGTTGCTTTGGTTTACAGAGGGACAGCGGAAAATGCGCAGAAATTTATTTCCGCACAGGCAAAATTATTGGAGGAGCTAACTTTGGAAGATGAAAGAGAAAGCAATACCGTTGAGGGAACAGCACAGAAAAAGGAATTGCAGAGCGAGACTGCCGAGAAAGAACCCGAATCGGAGAATCCCGAAATTGAGGCAGTTATAATTAAGCCCGATGCAACGGCTGAAACAACTGCTGAAACTGAGGAAAAGGAGGTGCCTGCCAATGCCGAATCTGTTTAAATCCTTGCTTGCACGCAATGATGACGATGAAGAAATCGATTTGGAATTTGATTTGGCAAGCCCCGAAAATGACTGCTTTGAGTTGCCACCCGACAGACAGGACAATCAGGTGTTGGCGGTTTGGGGCAGTCCTTCTTCGGGGAAAACAATTATGAGCGTAAAGCTTGCGAGATATATTGCATCACAAAAGAAAAATGTAATACTTGTGCTTGCTGATATGTCCGCTCCACCTCTTCCCTATGTTTGTCCCTCCTCGGATTTGGAGTCGGAGCTGTCACTTGGGAATATTCTCGGTGCCGCTCATGTGGACGGCAATCTCGTCAAGCAAAACGCAATTCTTCATAAGAAAAACGAATATCTCACCATGTTTGCCATGCTGAAAGGAGAAAATGCTTTCAGCTATGCTCCGTATACGGAAACACAGGCAAGGGAGTTTATTCACGCTTTGCGACAGCTTGCGGATTATATCATTATCGACTGCACGAGTAATATTACAAATGATGTGCTGTCGGCGGTTTCGCTGATTGAGTCGGACGCTGTTCTCAGGCTTGTTTCCTGCGATTTGAAATCCATAAGCTACCTCAATTCGCAGCTTCCGCTCTTGTTGGATAATAAATTTAACGCCAACAAGCAGTATAAGGCGGCGAGTAATGTGTCCTCATTTCAGGCTGATGATGAAATTGAACAAATTGTTGGCGGCGTAAACTTTAAAATTCCCCATTCCGATGAGGTTTATAAACAGTTTCTTGCGGGAAATTTGTTCGGCGGCTTGACCGAAAAAGACAGCAAGGGTTTTCGGAAAGCCGTGTCAAAAATAGCAAATGAGGTGTTTTATATATGTTAACATCGCAGAATAGTACGCAAAACTTGTTTTTTAAGTCGGATAAAAAGCGTAATTTTACCGATGTGCTGAACGAGGTGCAGGCTTACATTTCAAGCAAATATTCCGCTCTTGTTATTGACGGGATCAATAAGGTTAATTCGGGCGATGACAATGTAAAACAGCAGGTGAAGCGGTATATCGGGAAATATCTGTTGGACTACAAAATTGCGGTTGACGGATTGACACAGAATGAGCTCATAGATAAGCTGTACACCGAAATGGCGGAGTTTTCCTTTCTCACAAAATACATTTTCGGAACAGGCATAGAAGAAATAAACATCAATTCTTGGGACGATATTGAAGTACAGTATTCAGACGGAAAAAATGTGAAGTTGGAGGAAAATTTCGAGTCCCCCGACCACGCAATCAATGTTGTCCGCAGAATGCTCCATGTGTCGGGAATGGTGCTTGATAACTCCTCTCCTGCCATTTTGGGACATCTCAGTAAAAATATCCGTATTGCCGTACTGAAAGCGCCTTTGGTTGATGAGGACGTTGGAGTAGCCGCCTCAATCCGAATTGTCAACGCTCAAAAATTGCAGAAAGAGGATTTCATTAAGTCGGGAACCGCTACCGATGAAATGATGAATTTGCTTTCGGCACTGGTTCGCTATGGCGTTTCAACAACCGTTGCAGGAGCCACCTCCAGCGGTAAAACTACGCTTACAGGTTGGCTGCTGTCCACAATTCCCGATGACAAACGTATTTACACCATAGAAAGCGGTTCGAGAGAATTGGATTTGGTGAAGCGTGACGAACACGGAAAGGTTATAAATAAGGTCGTTCACACCATTACACGTGAAAGTGAGGAAAAGAGTAAATCTATTTCTCAGGATGATTTGTTGGACATATCGCTGCGTTTTCACCCCGATTATATTGTTGTGGGAGAGATGAGAAGCAGTGAGGCTGATTCCGCTCAGGAGGCGGCTCGAACGGGTCATACAGTAGTTACTACGATTCACTCCAATTCCTGTGAGTCCACTTGGCGCAGAATGGTGACGCTTTGTAAAAGAAAATATCCCAATGTGGACGATAAGGTTATTTTGAATTTGGTTACCGAGGCGTTTCCGATTGTCGTATACGCAAAGCAGCTTGAAAATAAGCAGCGGCGTATTATGGAGATTATGGAGTGCGAGATCAAACCCGACGGTAAGCGTGAATATCACTCGCTGTACCAATATAAAATTACCGAAAACCGTTTGGAAAACGGCGAATTTATAATCAAAGGGGCGCATGAAAAGGCTGCCGATATTTCCAAAACCTTGCAAAGAAGATTGCTTGAAAACGGAATGCCGCAGAGTGAATTAAATGCGCTTATGAAAGGGGGAAAATCTGCATGAACGCAATATTGACGGTAGCATTTATCGGTTTGGTTGTGGGATTTTTTTTGCTGTTTGGGATCTCGCCCATGGAATTTACCGAAGGAATTTTTACACGAATTCTCGCAAAACCAAACAGCATAAAATCGCAGATAAATGAGGCTACCAAGCGGAAAAAGCCGAATGTATTCCGCAGAGAAATATCCGAAGCGCAGGAAATATTGCGGCTTACGAACAGGACGAATATGTTCGGAATTTTATGTGCCTGCTCCCTTGGATTGTCGGCAATAGGAATTTGTGTTGCAATTGCAATCGGAAACGCTTTTCTCGCTCCCGTGATGGCGGTGGGACTCATATTTGTACCTTTTTGGTACGTAAAAACCACTGCCACTAACTACAAAAACGCCATATCCTCGGAGCTTGAAACGGCACTATCCATAATAACAACAGCATACCTTAAAATTGTGCATATATGCTGTTTTCGTCATAGACGCTGCCATTGTAGATTATCTTGACATTGCCGCACCCGCTAAACATATCCTTGCCAAGCTCCGTAAGGCTATCGGGCAAGGTTATGCTTTCAAGTGCGGTGCAATCCTTAAACTGACCACTGCCCGAAAATTTAACTCCCTCCGGCAGCACTATGCTTTTAAGCGCCGTGCAGCCTGCAAAGGCGTTGGAGTAGATAATGCACTCTCCATTTGCCAGTGTTGAGGGAAAATTAACCGCTTCTAAATTAGCACAGGAGCTAAAGGCAGAAACATTGATTTCCGTGATATTTTCCCCAAGGGTAACGGTTTTAAGCTTATCCAATCTGAAAAAAGTGGTTTTTCCCACTGCTTTAAGGCTTGCAGGAAGAGTAAATTCTTCAATGGACTTTAGCCCACTGAAGCCTTGTATATATTCCACGGTGTCCGGCAGAGAAATGACCGTTGCATTTGCCGCCGAGCCGCATCCTGAGTTATATACGGCAAAGGAAATGCCGTCGGGGAATTTAATAGCCTTGACGTTTTTTCCCCAATTAACATCCACAACCGCAATATTGCTGTACCCCGCTATGGTTTGAGGAATTTTAATGCACTCCGCATCACCCGTATATTTTTTGATAGCCACACAGCCGTCCTCTAACTTGTCCCTTTCCTCCATGGGAATATTGTCGAAATTAACCTGACCTGCTTTATGGATAACGTATTGTAAATCCTTTTCGTCTATTTCTGGTATTGCAGACCAATCAATATCCTCGGGCGTAAGGGCAGGCGGTGCGCTTTCCCCTGGCGACTCGGTGCTCGCAGTGCTTTGGGGAGTGCTGTCCGAAACTGCGGTGCTTTGCTCTGTGCTTGTCTGATTGTTCACCAAATTTGAAGTATCTTCAGGTTTATCTTGTGTGGTGACTGCCGTGTTTGTCGGGCTGTTCGTCAGGGAATCGATATTATCCGTCGATGTTGAGGGAGTGCAGCCCGCAAGGCTCATAATGGTTGCCGATAAAACGGCAGCGGCAAGTTTAATTTTTTTCATTTTTTCTTTTTTCCTTTCCGTGTTTTTAGGCAATACCACATAATTCTTTTCAAGCGATTACACCGACAAATCTCGGGAGCAGTAATCCGGTGATATTACTCGTAGAAATCGAAATCAGTTCATCCATACTTATATTATATTAATTATAATTTTTTGTCAATAGCTTTTGTAAATATTTCAAATTGAGCCGATAGCAAAATCACTCGACCTGACCCAATCGAGAAGCTGTTACTCAAAAGACTTCCCGTCGAAGCTTCTCAGAAAAAGAACTTAAAGCATTATTGCCAATCAGGTGATTATATATTATGCGGCAAAAGTAAGCCTATTGAAAATATTGTGGCTGTAAGACTGGTTACTATTTCCGCAGGAGTTAAAGATGCGGTGCAATCGGCTGTAATATCCACATCTGTGGGAAATTACAGTAATGTCTATGACGGAGTTCGTGAGGGTTATTCGGGC
>CAYMFX010000176.1:0-4572 GCA_964389845.1 uncultured Ruminiclostridium sp. | reverse complement strand
AGCGGAACCTTTAAAAACGTTCAAAGAACGTTTTTAAATTAGAAATAGTATTACACAAACAGAGTGCATTCACCGCTTTCACGGTAGTACCTGATTCTGTCCTCGATTTCCTTCCTATCGCATTTAAAATATTCGGCAAGGCAGTCTATACATAAAAACTCAGTAGCTCCTCTGTTTACAAGCTTCCTGTATATGGCAAGCTCATCGCCGCTAAGCTCCTGCTTCCCGCATTTCCTGCAATTCATTTTGCCTTTGTTCTCCCCTTTAGCTATAAGCTTCCCAAAATCGGCATATATTCATACCGACTTTGGGAAGCCCGATTCCTAAAAACCGAGCTTCTGCCACACAACAAATACCAATCTGCAAACAAGCGTACATTTTTGGTTTTGCTCTGAACAAAAATTATTTTCTGACAAGCTTACATCTGTAAACCCTGCAATCGTGAGGCTCCAATCTTATTGACCTTCTCTCGGTGAATACGCCCTCGTCCTCGCCGCTGTGGCACTCATGGAAGGAAAGACCAAAGCCGCTTGAATAGGGAAGTCCAATATCGTAAAACTGCAAAGACATCTCCGAAGCATTATCGCTGAGGTTAAACATACCGATTGCGTAATCTCCTCCGCTTAAGGGCTTAATAAGCGCAAACACATGATCGGGATTATTCCACTGCTTAATGCAGTAGGGACCTCTGCCCTCAATGTCCTGATTTATGGCAATAATCTCCTTATTGCTCAGTATCTTGATTGCCTCCTCGCTTGCCTTCCTTATATCGCAACCTATCATAAGCGGGCTGTTCATCATTGCCCATAAAGCAAAGTGGGTCTTATACTGTGTGTCGGAGCAGCCCGCAAGCTTTCCTTCTCCGCCAAGTACCTCGGCATTGTCACCCTTGCCGTGCATACCCACTGTCAGCATATCCATATCGTTCCAGCAGTAGGTTCCGCCGTAGCACTCTCTGTCCAGCTGGCTCACCACAATGCTCTTAATAGACTGCCAGTTATCCTGAATATCGCCTGTGGAACGGTAAAGCTGAGCTCCGCTCTCTCTTATCCAGCGCCAAACATCATCGTTGCCCCAGTTGCAGGCGGAGAACACAATATCCCTTCCGCAGTTTCTCAGCGCCATTCCCATACGCTTGTAAAGATTTTCGCCCGGCGCATGAATAGGACGGTAGCAGTAGTCGTACTTAAGATAATCCACGCCCCACTCCGCAAATGTCTCTGCGTCAACAAATTCATGCTCGAAGCTTCCGGGATAGCCGGCGCAGGTGTGAGTGCCCGCACAGGAGTAAATGCCGAACTTAAGCCCCTTTGAATGAACATAATCGGCAACGGGCTTAATTCCGCCCGGGAATTTATTCTTATCGGGAACAAGTCTGCCCTTCCCGTCTCTCTCCTTCTCGCTCCAGCAGTCGTCAATGACCACATACTCATAGCCTGCGTCCTTTAACCCAAGCTCTACAAACTTATCGGCAATGCCCCTGATAAGCTCCTCGTTAATATTCCAGCCGAAAGTGTTCCAGCTGTTCCAGCCCATAGGCGGAGTTTGTGCAAGAGGTGTTTTGCTCATTTTAAATTCTCCTTTATATTAATAATATATTAATGCTCTCGGCATAAATAAACTAACTGTTAAGCACCGTATCGATTTCTAAAAGCTCCTCCTTTGTAAATTCGGGAGCATTGACGATTTCAGCGTTTTCCCTTATCTGCTCGGGACGGGAAGCGCCGGTAATTACGGTGGCGACGGCTTTATTGTTCAGCACCCAGGACAATGCCATTTGTGAGAGCTTTTGTCCTCTTCTTCCCGCAATCTCGTTAAGCTTATGAAGCTTTTGGAGCATTGCCTCATTAAGCTCATTGGAAATCCATGTGCTGCCCTTTCCGATACGGCTGTCCTCGGGAATTCCGTTTAAATATCTGTCGGTTAGCAGACCTTGATAAAGCGGTGAGAACACGGCAAGTCCGAAGCCCTTATCCAGTGCGGTTTTATCAAGTCCCCCCTGCTCCACTCGACGGTTAAGCATTGAGTAGGAGGGCTGATTTACAATAAATGGGGTTCTCAGCTCCTTGAATATTTCCGAAATCTCCGCCGACTGCTCGCTGCTGTAATTGGAGATTCCCACATAAAGCGCTTTACCCTGTCTCACCGCATTGTCAAGCGCCAAAGCCGTTTCCTCAACAGGCGTTTCCGGGTCGTTTATATGATGATAAAAAATATCCACATAGTCCAGTCCCATACGCTTTAGGCTTTGGTCAAGGCTGGCGGTAAGGTATTTTCTTGAGCCGTTTCTGTCTCCGTAGGGTCCCTCCCACATTTCATAACCCGCCTTTGTAGAGATAACAATTTCATCGCGGTACCGATTAAACCCGTTAGCCAATATCCGCCCGAAATTTTCCTCCGCCGAGCCGTTATAGGGGTGTCCGTAATTATTTGCAAGGTCAAAGTGGGTTATTCCCAAATCAAAAGCGGTGTGTATCATTCTTTCCGCATTGTCAAAGCGGGAGCCGTAACCGAAATTCTGCCACAAGCCTAAGCTGACAATAGGCAGACGAAGCCCGCTTTTGCCGCAGCGCCTGTACTTCATCTTTTCGTATCTTCCTTCAAATGCCGAATATTCGCTCATAAGCTGCGTCCTCCTTTTAAATTGCCACACCTTTACAGTATAATTATATCATATTAATGAGTGCTTGTCCACATTAAAGCGAAAAAAACTTGCAGCAAAAGATAGTATTTGACATCGATACGCTTCTATAACCAAGCATATTCCTACAACCTGTCACATACCATTTTAAAAGAACTTTTGTCGAATGCTCTCAAATTCGGGAGGCGATTGCCATGATGAAATACGTTTTTGCCATTCTGATAATTCTTTCCACCGTTATAGGCTTCATAAGAGGGGACGCCGCATCGGTTAGCAGCGCCGTAATCTCCTCCTGTGCGGACGCTGTCACATTATGCCTTACCTTATGCGGGGTAATTTGCCTTTGGAGCGGGATAATGCGGATAGCACAGACCTCGGGGCTTACGGAAATAGTGGCGAAAATTTTAAGCCCGCTGCTAAAAAAGCTTTTTAAGGGAATAAGCGCAAAGGGAAAGGCTATGCAGTACATAATCCTGAACGTCACCGCCAATCTTCTCGGCTTAGGCAATGCCTCCACCCCTTTCGGTATCGCCGCAATGAAAGCATTGGAGCAGGAAGAGCATACCGGCGAATATGCCAGCGACAATATGATTCTCTTTGTGGTCTTAAACACCGCAAGTCTCCAGCTTATCCCCACAACTGCGGCGGCGCTGAGACTTCAATACGGCTCCTCATCGCCAATGGAGATACTCCCCGCCGTCTGGGCTGTATCGTTGGCTAACCTTATCCTCACTGTAACGGCGGCAAAAATAATGTCACGGTTTTCTAAGTCAAAGCCGCTTAATTAATCCCTTCAGTATGTTCACTTAAATCAAAAGAGGTAAAATAAATGCAGTTCAACATAGGTGATTATGCAATACCGCTGATATTTGCCCTTGTCTGCCTTTTCGGTCTGATAAAGAAAACCGACGTCTTTTCCGAATTTATAAAGGGCGCAGAGGAAGGGCTTGAAACGGTCAAGGATATTTTTCCCTCGTTAATTGCGCTGGTAGTAAGCGTGGGAATGTTCCGTTCCTGCGGCGGCGTAGAGCTGTTGTCCCGACTGCTTAAGCCTGTAACGGATTTTTTCGGGTTTCCCTCGGAATGTACGCCGCTCATCATTCTACGCCCGTTTTCGGGCAGCGGAGCGGTAGCTATTTTTGAAAGCATATTAGGAGCCGAGGGGGCTGACAGCTTTGCGGGAAGAGTTGCTTCCGTAATGCTTGGGAGCAGCGAGACTACCTTTTATACAATTGCCGTTTACTTTGCCGCCACAAAGGTTAAAAAGACAAGGTACGCTTTAGCGGCGGCGCTTGTAGGGGATTTATGCGGGTGGATTCTCAGCGGATTTGCCGTAAGGCTGTTTTTTCAGTGAAAAATATCAATCATATAAAACCCTCCCACTTATTCATAATTGTTATAAGTATTATAACATATTTGAGTAAAGCGAACAACTTTTAAGAATAATAAAAATTCCAAAAGGTAATATAATGTAGTGCAAGAGGTGAATATGATGAATAGGCTTAAAATTCTGCGTGAAGAACGGGGCATTAATCAACAAAGGCTTGCGAATGAATTAAATGTTTCTCAAGCTATGATAAGCAAATATGAATTAGGCTCATCAGAACTCGATATAGCTACCATAAAAAGAATCGCCGATTTTTTCAAAGTATCCGCAGATTATCTTCTTGAAATCAGCAATGACAAAATAAGTGTTTCATCCTTTGGCTTAACCGATTCGGAAAAAGAAATTTTGCTCGGTTATAAGAGATTAGATGATGTTCAAAAGGATAAATTAAGGGCTTATTTAAAGGGCTTGCTTCAGGATTAGAGACAATTTAGCTTTTTACAGCCCCAAACATTTTCTTGCTGCTAAAAACAATTAATTTATAAGTAATACCCAAATCCGCAAAACTCAAAAATAAAATCAATGGTATTGTAGTCTGATATAA
>CAYMFX010000175.1:243-4647 GCA_964389845.1 uncultured Ruminiclostridium sp. | reverse complement strand
GCATAGAAGAAAGAGGCGTTTACAGAATACACCAGTTTGAAAAGCAGGAAATGGTGGTAGTCTGCAAGCCCGAGGACAGCATGGATTGGTTCCATAAGCTTTACGGCTACACAGTCGAGCTTTTCAGAAGCCTTGATATTCCCGTGAGAACCTTGGAGTGCTGTTCGGGAGATTTGGCTGATTTAAAGGTAAAGAGCATTGATGTGGAGGCATGGTCGCCCAGGCAGAAGAAATATTTTGAAGTGGGAAGCTGTTCCAATCTTGGAGACGCACAGGCACGGCGTTTGGGAATAAGGGTTAAAAATAAGGAAAAAGGGAATTACTTCCCTCATACCCTTAATAATACGGTGGTTGCGCCTCCCAGAATGTTGATTGCGTTTTTGGAGAATAATTTGCAAAAGGACGGCAGCGTAAGGATTCCCAAGCCGCTTAGAATGTATATGGGCGGCAAGGAGCAGATATAGAAAGTAGAAAATAGAAAAGAAAAAAGAAAAACAGCGGCGAAGCCGCAAATGCTTTTCGCTTCCTTTTGTCACAAAAGGAAGTGGGGTGTGGGGCAAAGCCACACAAAGTGAAAAACAATCACCACAAAGAAGCGGCGAAGCCACGCTTCGAACGTCTTATACAAATAACTATTTATATTGCTCTCCCAGCTAACTCTTAATTTTTTCTGCATTACCGTGCGAGGATAACCTCGCAGGACAATGCACTGCCGTATCAGAACAGGGGACGCCCTCTCTTGCAGGGCGTCCCCTCTTGCAAAACAGTCCGCCGGACTGTTTTGCAATTCACCCCTTGCGGAGCGCACTCCGTCAAGAGATTTCGCTGCCTGCGGGCAGCGACCAAAGGGACTTTGTCCCTTTGGAAACCCTACTTCCTTTTTGTGTCACAAAAAGGAAGCGAAAAAAGAATTTGCTTAATTTTTTTTCACAATACAAATTTTTCCGCAATAAAAAAGGAATATTTTCAAAAAGATAACAAAAAATAACAACAAATCACAATCGAAAGGATTTGTCGTTATATGAAAGCATTGAAGAAAAAGAAGATAAATTCATTTTATAAAATAACCCTCTGCGCATTGGCAATCTGCGCAATGATAGCCGGTGCAAAAAACACCTCCTCTATACCCGTATATTCACAGCAAGGCTCAACAGGCACCGAGGTTGAGGAAATACAAAGAGTGTTAAAGGAATGGGGATTATTTAAAGGCGAGATAACGGGTTATTTTGGAGCAGCCACGGAAAATGCCTTAAAAGCCTATCAGAAAAACAACGGACTATCCGCAACGGGAATCGCAGACGAAGCCACATTAAAGAAAATGGGCATTACAATTGGTGATATGCCTACCGCAACCAATGCAAACATAAATCTTTTAGCAAGAATTATATCGGCGGAGGGAAGAGGGGAAAGCTATGTGGGACAGGTAGCAATAGGAGCAGTTATCTGCAACAGAATAGAACACCCTTCATTTCCCGACACCTTACAGGGAGTAATATATCAAAACGGCGAATTTACGGCAATAACCGACGGACAATTCAACGAGCCGATTTCCGAATCCGCCTACTATGCCGCAAGAGACGCTTTATCGGGCTGGGATCCCACAGGCGGCTGTGTATACTACTTTAATCCCGATAAAACGGGCGACAGCTATATGCACAGCAAAGAGGTAATCAAGGTGATAGGCGACCATTATTTTGTAAATTAATATGTTGAAAAAATACCAATAACCTTTTTAATTCGGTTATTGGTATTTTTTATAAAAAATTAATTTTTATGACAATTTCCGCAGTTTGGACAGCAGGAACATTCGCACCCACAGCCCGACCTGCCTTTTTTCTTCCTCTTTATCATTGAAAAAACAATCAAGCCCGCAATAATCAATAAACACAGCGATACAACAATCGTCCCCAAATTTTCAATCAGCCAATCCATAAAATACCCTCCAGCCAATCAAACATTTGCCTTAACCGTAAGTCTTTCCGATTCCTTGTACGGTCTTGCAAGCATAAATATCATAAACCCGAGAAGAAGCAAAGCAAATATAACGCCGACAGGGTTTCCGCTGCCCGTAAACAAGCTGCCTAACTGATAAACTATCAGTGACACAACGTAAGCAAACCCGCATTGATAGCCGATAGCGACCCATGTCCATTTTGCGCTGTTCATCTCTCTTCTGATAGCGCCTATTGCCGCAAAGCAGGGAACGCAAAGCAGATTAAACAACAGGAACGAATATCCTGCAAGCTGAGACATTGCCGCAAAATCCAATACGCCTACTACCTCTTCCTTTGCCACAAGCCCCATTATCGTTGCAACAGCGGCGGTGGAATTGCCAAAGCCGAGAGGAGCAAATATAAAAGCTATTGCCGAGCCTATCATATTAAGCACACTGTTGCTTTCCTCAATGTCTCCCAAATAGCCGAAAACCGTTTGCCCCTCCTGAGCATAAGTGCCAAAGCTGCTGCCGAGCCAGATAACTACCGACGACAGCAGAATTATTGTCCCCGCTTTTCTGATAAACGACCAGGCACGCTCCCACATTGCCCTTAATATATTTCCAACAGTGGGAAGGTGATAGGCGGGAAGCTCCATTACAAAGGGAGCGGGATCGCCGGAAAACATTTTTGTCTTTTTAAGAATAATTCCCGAAATAACTATTGCCGCCACTCCCACAAAGTATGCGCTTGGAGCAACCCACCATGCGCCACCGAACAATGCCGAAGAAATCAAAGCTATTATAGGCAGCTTTGCGCCGCAGGGAATAAAGGTGGTGGTCATAATTGTCATTCGCCTGTCACGCTCATTTTCAATAGTGCGGGAAGCCATAATTCCCGGAACACCGCAGCCTGTGCCTATCAGCATAGGAATAAAGGACTTTCCCGAAAGACCGAACTTTCTGAATATTCTGTCCATTACGAAAGCAATTCTTGCCATATAGCCGCAGGACTCCAAGAACGCAAGGAGGATAAACAACACTATCATTTGAGGTACGAAGCCCAAAACTGCACCTACTCCTCCGATAATGCCGTCGAGTATCAAGCTTTTAAGCCAATCGGCACATTTTATTGCGTCAAGCCCGCTTTCAACAATAACAGGTATTCCGGTTACCCATACCCCGTAATCCGACGGATCAATCTCCATTGCCTCCATAGGCTCGTCAACGATTTCCGAAATATCAAATCCTGCCTCTGATAAAGAATCTCCGTAAGAGCCGTAAGCTTCCTCAAAGTCCGCAAAGCTTCCGGACTCCACAGCCTCTGTCAGCTCGTCAACGCCGATTGCCTCCGGCTGACCTTCTTCTCTTGTCTCATTGTATAATGCAGCATCAGCAAGGGTTTCCTTAAGCTCATCAGTGAAAATATTTTCCTCGGCGTATTTGTCGCAAGCCTCGCCGTATTCGCTTTCACCTATGCCGAATAAATGCCAGCCATCGCCGAAAACCCCGTCGTTTGCCCAATCGGTAAAAATAGTACCCACAGACGTTACAGAAACATAATAAACGATAAACATTATCACGGCAAAAATCGGAAGAGCGGCAAATCGGTTTGTAACCACCTTGTCTATCTTGTCGGAAACAGTAAGCCTTCCAGCAGCCTTTTTCTTATAACAGCCTTTAATAACGGAGGCAATATATATGTAGCGCTCATTGGTGATTATGCTTCCCCGCTAATGCGATAGTTATTGACATTGTTGTCCGTCCTTTCTAAATTAGTATTAACTAACTATAAATGATAAAAATTTACACGATAAAGTAATCTGCAATTTATTCAACCTCAATATTTTCAGTGTCGTTTTTTCTGATAGACAGCTCGTAACCCCTGACGGTAATTTCAATAGGGTCCCCAAGAGGAGCAACCTTTCGGACTATTATTTCAACTCCCTTTGTAATACCCATATCCATAATACGGCGCTTTATAGCTCCTTCACCGTGAAGCCTTACCACCCTGACGGTGTTTTCCGTCTTAACCTGTTTCAATGTGTTCATTTTCATTTCTCCTTTTAAAAAATCATAATTTTCTGAGCCATTTCCTTGCTGACAGCCACCCTTGATTCCTTAACATTAACAATAAGGTTTCCTCCAATAATATTGATAACGGTTACAGCTCCCCCCGCAACAAAACCAAGACTTTCCAAATGCTTTTTAACCTCAGGCTTTCCACCCACCTTCATAATGATATTTTCTTCTCCGATATTAGCAAAAGTAATTGGCATCATTTCATCATTCCTTTATAATTGTTAGTTAGTATACTCTAACCATAATATATAATTAGTCTAAACTAATTCTGATGATATTATAATTCCGAATTTTTGTATTGTCAATAATAAGTTAGTCTATTCTAACATTTTTGTAGGAATGAACATATGATTAGTTTAAACTAACTACTGATGTTGTTAATTTTAACA
>CAYMFX010000175.1:0-231 GCA_964389845.1 uncultured Ruminiclostridium sp. | reverse complement strand
CCGCTTAAAGCCGCTTGCTGCTGTCCACTATCAAATTTTACAAAAATTGACATTCAAATTCTATGTATTTTTAAAACGGCGGTTATTGCAAAAGCGATTTAGATATGATACAATAAAGCTGATTCCAATTTTTTTAAGGGAGAAAGGCGTTGAAAAATTATGAATTCCTTTGCTGATATTTTTGAGCTTATGAAGCAGAATCTTCCCATAACAGATACTGCGAAAAAACTT
>CAYMFX010000174.1:0-4650 GCA_964389845.1 uncultured Ruminiclostridium sp. | reverse complement strand
ATCTGACGAAAAAATCGACGGCGCATCTGTACGCCAATCATTGTGCGGTGTTGCCGTAATACTGTCTGAAAAATTTCAAAAAAATAATTTTCCCAAAAAACCAAGAAAATCTACGGTTTTTTCGGGATTATTTTTTTGTAAACATAAAATTTTCTTTCTCCTTGTAAATTTAAAATCAAAGAATAAATTCCCACGTTTTGCAAAGAATACTAAAAGCATATGTAAATTCCATATTGCAAAATCAAGTTGAAAATACCAAAACTGTTTTTTCAGAACTTGTTCTCAGCTTTATAATATATTATTTTATGAAAGGAATGATTTTTATATATGAAGGCTACAGGAATTGTCAGACGAATAGACGATTTGGGAAGAGTGGTTATTCCCAAGGAAATAAGAAGAACAATGCGCATAAGGGAAGGCGACCCATTGGAAATATTTACCAATTCCGAGGGAGAGGTCATATTTAAAAAATACTCGCCTATCGGAGAAATTTCCACTACCGCAGCGCAATATGCGGAGGTGCTGGCGAAAATAGGCGGATGTCCCGCCGCTATCTGCGACAGGGATCATATAATAGCTGTTTCGGGAATGCAGAAAAAGGAGGTTCTCGAACGACGTGTTTCCGGCTCGTTGGAGGATTTGATAGAACAGCGCAAAAGCCATATCTACCGCTCCTATGAGGATAACAAGCTGATGCCCATAGAAGGGGTGAATAAGTACGCAATAGTCTGCGCTCCCATAGTGTCACAAGGCGATGTAAGCGGTGCGGTTATGATGCTTGACGGCGAGGGAGCCGAATACGCAAACCCGGAACAAACCGCACTTGTTCAGGCTGCTGCAATGTATTTCTCCAAACAAATGGAGGAATGAGAAAAGCTGTATTTTCTGAATACACCGACAAATATACCCGTCTAAACCTTGATTATACTTGGTTTAGGCGGGTATTATATATAGTAAACTTTTGGATATAAATCATTTTAATCTGAAATCTGATAATAAGCTCCGGGAAGACTCTTGATAACTCCCGCAATCTCAAGCTCCAAAAGATAAAGCGAAATATCCTCGGGGGAAATGTTGCAATCCAAAGTTATCTCTTCAATTTGTTTCCTTCCGTTTTCGGAAAGGTAGTCAAAAACCTTTTTGTATTCCGGCTCGTTATTGTCAAAATCGAATGCCGGCGATACGGACTGCTTATTGATATTTTCTTTGGGCGCAGTGTTGTCTGCGGGTCTTCCGCTGTTCTCCTTGACGTTTCCGCTGCCGGTTTTCTTCGGCTTGTCGGATTCCTTTTTGTCAAAAATAAAATGTCTTTCGGGAGCAACGGAATATTTCTCCTCGATTTTGTCTATACGCCCTTCGTAGTTGTCATAGTAATAATTTACAACGTCAAGATAATTGAACAGCGGTATTGCTCCGTCCCTGAGATATTTTACCACGCCGCAGCATTCCGATGAAAACACATTCCATGGCGGCACGCAAAACAAATCTCTTCCTTGCTGCAAGGCGTGGTCGGCGGTTATCAAAGAGCCGCTGCCCATACCTGCCTGAAACACTATCGTGCCTAAGGACAGCCCCGAAATGATCCTGTTTCTTGCGGCAAAATATCCCCTTGAGGTCTGTGTATAAGGGAGCAGCTCGCTGACGCAGGCGCCGCCAAGCTCGTAAATTCTTTCTCTTGTGGGAATGCTGCCTCTCGGATAATCTATCTCAATACCGCAGGCAAGCACACCTATTGTCCTGCCGCCGCAATCGATAGCCGACTGATGCACTAAATGGTCTACCCCGTTAGCCATGCCGCTTACCAGCACAGTACCAAGCTTTGCCAAATCCATACAAGTGCGTCTTGTGACCTTAGCCGTATACTCGGTAGCGCTTCTTGCTCCTACGGCGGAAATACATATCTCATCGTTAAGCCCCTTAATGCTGCCCTTATAAAACAGCATTATAGGCGGGTTATAGATGTTTGCAAGCCGATAAGGGTAATCCTCATCGCCGAGCAAAACCGTTTTTATCTTATGTTTTTCGCATTCCTCGGCTACTCTCTTTGCGTTATCGAGTGTGACGGTATTAAGCCTGTTCTTTTCAATATCTGAAAGAAAACTGGTTTCACCGTCAAAAGCAATTGCTTCATAGGCAAGCTTTGCCGAACCGTAATGCTTTATAAGACCGCAGCTTTTGTGGTTGGCGCAGCCCATAAGCTGTAAAAGCCAGATGTAATATTCTGTCATTTTAACGCTTCCGTCAATTCCTTCATTATTTTCGGCACGTCTATGCTTTGAGGGCAGTGTGAAGTGCAGTTTCCGCACTCTATGCAATCTTTAGGTCCTGCCTTATCATACTTTCTTATATCGTCCAAAGCCCAAGAACCTGTCAGCTTGTAATTGTTGTACATTTCCATTATCTTCGGAATATCTATTCCCGAAGGACAGCCGTCGCAGCAGTAGCGGCATGCGGTGCAGGGAACCTGAATCTGGCTCTTGAACATTTTGCAGGCTTCCATAAGCAGCTTGCCGTCATCTTCGGTAAACGCCGTATCGTCGCCGAAGGTTTTGACATTATCCTTTATCTGCTCCATATCTGACATACCGCTAAGTATCACCTGAACCTGAGGGAGACTTCTCACCCACCTGAAAGCCCAGGAAGCTATGCTCCAATCGGGGTGAGCTTCTTTAAGAATCGCATTGGCTTCGGGAGTAAGATTTGCTAACTTGCCGCCTCTTACAGGCTCCATAACCATAACGGGAATATTTTTCTCGGCGCAAAGCTCATATTCAGCCTTTGTGCTGCCGTAATTCCAATCATAATAGTTAAGCTGTAGCTGGATAAAGTCCCAATCGTTAAGGTCGCGGAAATGCTTTAAAATTTCGGGGCTTGAGTGATTGGAAAAACCGAGATAACGAATTTTGCCCTGCTTCTTAAGCTCCCTGAAATAATCGATACATCCGCTTTCCTCATACGCTTTATAGCTTCTTTCGGTAACGGAATGAACAAGATAAAAGTCAATGTAATCGGTGTTAAGCCGCTTTAGCTGCTCCTGAAAAACTGCCTTATAATCGGGGTTAGCGGAAATAAGAAACTTTGTGGCAAGATAATAGCTTTTCCTGTCGTACTTAGCCATTGCCTCGCCTAAAAATTTTTCGGAATCTCCGTTATTGTAAACATAAGCGGTATCGTAATAATTAACGCCGCTTTTCATCGCATAGTCGATAATTTCCTGTCCCTTTTCCCTGTCGATGGGATTTCCTTCAAGATCAGTGCGCAGAGGCAGTCTCATGTTGCCCATTCCGAGACGTGAAAGCGAAATGTCTTTATAAGGCTTCATAATCATAATTTTTCATATCTCCTTTTTACTTACTGTGCGGCAGAACAGCGAAATGAGAATAACTGTTTTTACCAGTATATCATTTTAAGGAGTTCTTGTCAATTAAACGGGCAAAACTTTTTCGTAATTATCCCATTGAGATACAGCTCAGGATATGATAAGATTTACTGCTAATCCCGTTAAACAAGCGAATAATGCCGTAAAAGCAATATAAAGCAAAAAACGCTTTATACCTAAAACAATCTTCACCGCACCGAGATTTGTGATTTTCGTAGCGGGTCCCGTTATCATGAACGCCGCCGCGCTGCCGAGGCTCATTCCGTCGGCAAGCCACATCTGCAAAAGAGGAATAGTTCCTCCGCCGCAAGCGTAGAGCGGAACACCTATCGTTGCTGCCATAAGAACCCCCCAAGCCTCGTTTCCGCCAAATACCGCACTTATCCATTCCGACGGCACATACCGCTGAAACACCGCCGAAAGCACCACGCCGATAAGAAAATACAATCCGGTCGCCTTGACGTTTCTGCCGAGATTTTTGACAAACCGCAGAAAAAGATTTTTGTCAACGTCTCGGTTTTTCGGCTCGGAGAAGCCGTCAAACTTAAAAAATCCGTTTTTGTAAAACGCCTTATCAGCAGTCCTGCGGCAATCCCACAGATGAAACAGGATACTATGCGGATAACGAGCGCCTTGGTTCCCAAAGCTGCGCTGTAAATAATAAGCTGCGGATTCAGCAGTATCGAGGACATCATAAACGCCGCCAGCCAGTCGTCACGTATCCCGCTTTTGGAAAAGGAAGCCGCAATAGGAATCGTACCATACATACACAGCGGCGAGGCTATCCCGAGAGCACTTGCGATAAATATCCCGAAAATGCCGAGCTTCTTATTGCCAAGCGAACGAAACACGCCATGTATCTTGTCCTTAACGAACACGGAAATGACCGAGCCGATGATCATTCCCAAAACCCAATACGGGAAAATCTGCCTTAGCTGAAGCGTGAAATAATACCACAGATAGACAGCCTCACGTTGTATAATCTCCATAATTACTGTCATATTATTTTCAGTCTACCGATACAAGCTCGTAGGTTCTGCTTCCGAGACCTATTTCGGCAGCGTGTTCGAGCGTATGCAGACCGTTTCGGGATTCAATGCGGTTAACGAGTGAACCGCCGTCCTCCGCTGAATACACAAGGTCAATACATGCCTGATCAACCGCTACGGGGTCTGTCGAAGCTAAAATGCCTATATCGTGCATATCAGGCTCGGCAGGATTTCCGTCGCAATCGCAATCCACGGAGAGTCTGTTCATTACATTGATATAAA
>CAYMFX010000173.1:0-4650 GCA_964389845.1 uncultured Ruminiclostridium sp. | reverse complement strand
GCCCTTTCTGCATATAGCTTCTTTAATTCGCTGTCAATTAGTGTTGTAAGCGCTGCCGTTGCTTCCTCGTCGGCTTCGCTTATGTAATGCAGGTACTTGTTAGTGGTTTCTATGTTGGAGTGTCCAAGGCGTGTCTGAACCTGTTTGATATTTACACCGCTGCATAGAAGCAGCGTTGCCGACGTGTGGCGCAGCGCATGAAATTTTTTGTGCTTTAGACCGTTACGCTTGAGGAACTTTGAAAACTGCCTTGTTGGTGTCATCGGATTCATAATATTTCCGTTTTTATCGGTGAAAAGCCAATCGCCGCCGCTCCAGGCTTTGCCTTTCTTCCGTCTTAACCCTTCTTTCTCTGTCCTGAGGTCCTCAACTAAAGTTGTACACATTGGATTGATAGAAATTGTTCGTGGTTCGTAGTCCTTCGGCGGCTTCGTTGTTGTCGGTTCGTCCTTGAGCTTAATTGCTGAGCGCTGAATCGTCATTTTGTGCTGCTCAAAATCAAAGTCGGAAAACTTCAAGCCGACGAGCTCACCTCGGCGGGCTCCGGTGTAGATTGCTAAGTATATCATTGTCTTGAATTGCAACCGCTCTGAATCCAAAGCGGCAATTATTGCGGCTACTTCCTGACGGGTAAATATTTCTATGTTCGGCTTCTGGGGCTTCGGAAGTGTAAGCCGTTCCATTGGTGCGGGGTATGCTTGTATAAGCTCCTGTTTATATGCTTGCCGTAGTATCGATTTTAAGACAGTTAAATAGCGCTTTACTGTCGAGGGGGATATTGTACCCTCAGTCTGAGTTACTCCCCTTGTTTTTGGGCGTTTCTGTAGCAAATAGGCAATGTATTTTTGAACCTGATAGGTTGTGATTGACTCCAAGGGACAATCACCGAAAAAGGGCAGAATATATGCCTTAATATTTTGCTTGTAAAATTGAAAGGTTGTAGGGGATAGTATGAATTTCATCATCTCAAGATAGTTTGAACAGTATTCAAATAGCGTTATTTGTTCCATTATTACACCGCCTTTCTTGTCGTTGTATATCTTGACAAGCTTATAATTTTGTGTTATGATATATTTCCAAGTATAACACTAAATTATTACTTCGGCAATAAAAAAAATGTATCTTTTAAAGATACTTAGAAAGGAAATAAAAATAATGGAAGAGAAATTGCCGCCTTTAATGCTTTCTGTGACAGATACTTGTAAGTATACGGGGCTTTCGGAAAGATTCGTAAGACGTTTACTGCATGAGAATAAAATCGTCTTTGTTAAGTCTGGGAACCGTGCACTTATAAACGTTGACCGCCTTATTGACTACTTGAATACCGGAGACGGACAGAAGGGGGGCGGAGCTGATGAGTGAGCCTGACATCATTACTGATTCTCTGGCTGAAGCTTCCGGCAGCAGTCCTGCCGAAAAGGTCATAGACCCAAAGGAAAATAAAGCTTTTATTTTTTACAAAGACTGGGAGGATATATTTGATTGCTTTGACGATTCGGAAGTCGGGCTTCTTATCCGTGCCGTGTTGGCTTACGCAAGGAGAGGGGAAAAGGCTTTTTTACCTCGAGGTTTAGATGTTGCGTATGTGGTTATGACTAACACGATTGACCGAGATAATGAAAAATACGTAAAGAAATGCCTTGCTCGTTCCGCTGCCGGGAAGGCAAGCGCAGAGAAGCGGAAGCAGCAGAACGCAGCGAGCAATGCTGACGGTACCGCTGAGAAGAAAAAGAAAAAGAAAGGCAAGGATAAACTTAAATTACCGGTTGATCCTTCCTCAGCTTCTCCGGAGGCGCCGGAAGTTTCTTCCAACGTCGGAGACGGTGGCGACGTTCCGGCTGAGCCTAAGGCATACGGTGAATTCAAGCACGTCCTTCTCACCGATGAACAGTACAACAAGCTTGTAGAAGATTTTGGAGAAAAGAAAATTGCCGAATACATTCGCAGAGTAGACGAATATATTCAGCAATCCGGTAAATCTTATCGGGACTTTTCACTCACGATAAGAAAGTGGATTTATGACGACGCTAAGTTGTCTAAATCCGGTGGAGCTGTCAAGGGAGAAAATGCAAGCCTTCCTGACATCTCTAAAATTGAAGCTCTGATGAATGCAAAGTACAGAGCTTGAATTGTACTTTGCATTGGTCGGAGTGACCGGACTTGAACCGACGACCTCTACCACCCCAAGGTAGCGCGCTACCAATCTGCGCCACACCCCGACTTTGCACTTATTAATTATACAGCATTTTTAAAAAATGTCAATAGCTTTTTAAAAATTTTTTATATTATTTTGCAATACTTACTTCTATGCCCGTATAATCCTTCTCTGTCCGTTTAGAAGCCTCCGCCTCGAAATCGGTATACTCACAGGTAATGGTATACTTTCCAAGTCTCAGCTGCTGTATTACCTCCAGATCCTGACCTGTTTTCACGGTGTCAAGCCAAGGCTTGCCGTTTATCGTCACATTGCCCTTAAATAAATCACGGGTGGTATTGGGGTAGTTAAGACTTCCCTTGTTTAATTCAACAGAAAATGTGGTCACGGTTTTGCCGTTAAGAGTATAGCATTTAATCCCCAAGTCGTCCCACATAAAGTTTACACGATTAGTCACCGAGTTGTTCTTGTACATACTGTCAAGAAATTGTTTATCGCTGACCTTTGTATCATACTGCTGTGCTCTGGGATTTCCGAGTATTGCGGTTACATTGTCAATTTCGGTAGGCAATACAAGCTTGTTTCCGTTTAAAGTTATATTATTTCCGCTTATATTAATGTTTACGGTTTCTCCCGCTTTAACGGGAACGCTTTTTTTGAACAGCTTTTTTAAAAACTCAAACATTCTTGTGCCTCCTAAATAAGAGTGATAAGCAAAACAATTTCCACCTTAATAGCGTTTGTTAGGCATATTGTTCTTAATATCCTTCCACATATCAAAGTAAACTCTGATATACATTATAAATGCAAAAATCATAAATGCGCCGCTTATCAGTATCAAAACCGTTGACAGCTCAAAGGGCATATAGCAGGTAGGAACTGCCAGAAGCGTTATCATCACCAAGTAAAATACTGTTGTGGATACCTTTCCGTACCAATGTGCTCCCTTAAGCTTTCTGTCTTTTTTAAGAAAATACAGTGCAAGCACCGCCATTGTTATTTCCTTAATCACCAATACCCCGATAAACGCCCAAAGCAGCTTATACCGCATTGCAAGACAAATCATTATTGCGCATTGGGTAAGCTTATCCGCAATCGGGTCGATTATTTTCCCCAGCTCAGTTATCTGATTAAATTTTCTGGCTATTTTTCCGTCAAGCATATCAGTAACGCCTGATACAATCAATACTGCCGCAGAGGCAATATGATACCCTAAGCTGTCATCGGAGTTGACGAACAAAACCACGAAGACGGGGATGAGCAATATTCTGAAATAGCTTAGTATATTCGGTATACTGAAAACTTCCTTTTTGGAGTTGTTGTCCATCAATTTGAAAATTCCTTCCCATTTGAAAACGGATAGCACTTTACAACCGCAGCCGATGCTCCCCGCTGAATTTTCATAAACATCAGCCGGAGAATCATATCTAATTGCATTGTCGATAATGCTTTTCTTATTATTATATCAAAGCAAAGCAAATTTGTCAATTGATATGATATATAAAAAATGAACTTTTAAAAATTAAGGTTCCTTTCCCTTGACAAAGAAAAAATAATGTGATATACTAACATTTGCGATTAATCCCCGCCGGGTTGCTCCCCGTCGGGCTGAGTTATAAAGGAATAGGCGGTGACATTAATGAAAGAAGGAATCCATCCCGATTATAAGCCCACTACTATTAAATGCGCATGCGGCAATGTGATTGAGACTCGCTCTACAAAGCAGGATATTAAGGTTGAAATCTGCTCCAAGTGCCACCCTTTCTTCACCGGTAAGCAGAAGCTTATTGACAGCGGCGGACGTGTTGACAAGTTCAACAAGAAGTTTGGTCTTAAGAAGTAAGGCTTGTAAAAAACATTCGGAAGGGGTTTTCCCTGAAGAAAAGGAAGTTTTGGCGGTGCAGAAAGGTCTGCACCGTCATTCTGTTTTAATTCTGTTAAAGTGTATTTTAAGAAAATATAAGAAATAGAAAATAGGAAAAGAAATGAAAAAATTATTTCTCAAAAGTTGACAGAAAAATAAAAATGTGTTATACTTATCAAGTTAGAAATTCCATTTTGATTTTTTAGAATGGGCTATAGCCAAGCGGTAAGGCAACGGACTTTGACTCCGTCATTCCGGTGGTTCAAATCCACCTAGCCCAACCAACAAAAACGACAATTTTCGATAGAGGATTGTCGCTTTTTATTGAATTTCTTAAAATAGGTTGAATTCCTCCTAAATATGATGTATAATATATACAGAGAGGAGCTGATTTCAATGTTGGTTAATACAGAATCTTTGGTTTCAATAACCGAAGCAAATCAGAATTTTTCCAAAGTAGCAAGGTTGGTTGACGAAAAAGGCTCAGCGGTTATCTTGAAAAACAATGTTCCGAGATACATCATTATGGAATTTCCTGCCGCCGAGGAAATTCAGAATGCCCCGGATGAAGATATTGCAAGTATCTCCCAAAGGCTGATTGAAAAAAACCTTGAAGCGTATAAGGAGCTTG
>CAYMFX010000172.1:0-4686 GCA_964389845.1 uncultured Ruminiclostridium sp. | reverse complement strand
TAACATCTTTCTCCGAATAAATGGGATTGGTGTAATAAACCTCGGTTTCCTTTTTACAGCAGTCGCAGATTACCGTTCTGTCATTTTTAAAGGCTCCTGTTTCTATGGGATAGGGGTGATATTTAAATTTAAATTCTTCCATATTTACTTATTCTTATTAACTATTCTTGTTTCGTATTTTCCCGTTTCAATATCAATATATCTGGTAAAGAGCGATACCTTGTTATCTTCATTCAAGTTATCCCAAACAAGCTCTGTAAATCCGTCAAGGTCAAGGTCGGGAATCTCAATTCTCTTAGGCTCTCCCTCAAATGAAGGAAGCGGCTCACCCTCGCCCTTGTAGGTGTGAATAAATCTGCCCTCGCCCTTAATTGGAGCATTGTAAGCGTAGGTGTAGCGGAGCACGGAATCAGGATTGCCGTTATCGCTCTTTATTATACTCATAGCATAATTCATTGTATTATTATCAATGTGTATAATTCCCGATATTCTTGGAGTGTAGTTGGGAGCGTCGTCCTCAAATTCTCTTGACCTGAGGGACTGTTCAAAGGTCATCTGCCTGTCCATACCTTCATAAATGGTATCGGTCTGGTCCCCGTTGGTGACAATGGTCTTATTTCCCATTACACGGACGGGAGCGTAAATAATAAGGTGCGGGTCAACCATTTTTGAAGGATCAAAAGCCTCTGTGCGTATGCCCTCGCCTTCCTCTGTGAAAATGCGGTTGCGGCTGTTCACGCTTCTGCCCATTATGAAATAAGCAATAACCGCTTTCTTCTCATCGGGGGTTTTACCGATAAGTATTCCTCTTCCGTGGTAGGCAAGAGAGCTTAGCTCCTCCTTTACGGTCTTGATTTCCATTTGCGTATCCTCCTTATAATCTTATATTATTATTAATTGTTCTTATATTTAATCTTAGTGCCGCCGCTTTCTCTTTCTAACGTCAGACTTCCCGGCTCTTCGGTATACTCGATACTGCTCATATCAAATTCATAAAAATGCAGTTCTTCGGAAATAAGGGACATATCAAAGCTTACGTCCTCATATTTTCCGTTTTCCACAAAAAATTCCCTTACGCCAACGTCCTTTGCTCTGCCCAACAAATTTCCTCCCACAATGACATAGTCCAAATTATGACCGTCAGCGCCTACAAAATCGGTGTAAACCCACTCTCCGTCTAACTTAACAAGGTTCCAAGCATGATTAAACTCATCGGACTTGCAAAAATAAGTCTCGATGCCGCACTTTGGGAGAATAAGACAAAGCGCCTCCGCATACCCCTGACACACCGCCGAATGCCGTACTAAAATATCATAAGCGGTATGCCTCTTTAAGGTATCGTCATAGGAAGTATTTTCACAAAACCATTCCTTTAAAATGCAGAGCTTCTCCAAATCGGATTTTGGAAGCCTGTTAAGACCTAAATAATCTATCAGCCTTTTTGCCGCCAAGTCCGCCTCGGCGTTAAATTTGCTGTTATAGTAAATGTCGTTGAAATAATTAAAAAAATCGGTTTTCCGGGGAGTTCCGCAGTTAATACAAAAAATTTCCCTCTTGCCGCAGCCGTCCGACGAAGCCTTTTCAAGTATCTCTTCAACATATTCGTGTTCAAGCCTTGTGCCCTCAAAAACCTCTGTTTTTCTGTCTTTGCACTTTGAGCAGACAAAGACAGCAGTTCTTTCGCTTTGGCAGGTGGCGGGGAAATCCTTTTTCATTACATAGTCATGAACGCATTCGTCGGTGTTATCCGCAGCAGCGCTTGTCTCCGCTTTAGTTACGGCTTTCGTTATAACCTCGGTATATTCGGTAACATCGGCGGCAGTTTCTTCCGCAGTATACTCTGTAATGTCGGCGGTGATTTCATCCGTTATTTGATTTATGTCAGTTTCTTTCTGTTCACTGCTTTCATAAACGGTCTCGGCGGTTTCAATCGTTTCCGACTCGGAGCAGCCCGATAGCATGCCCAATGACAAAAATAATGTTAAAATAAAGCTTAAAAGCCTTTTTCTCATAATCTGTTCACCAAATTAAAATAAACCTAAATAACAAATGCAAACTCTCTTAACCTCAAGCTTGCCGTCCTTTTGATACTTATTAAACAAGCCTTCAAGCGCCTGCTTAAATTCCTCGTAGTATGGAGCGCCTTCTCTTGGCGC
Organism: uncultured Ruminiclostridium sp.; assembly: GCA_964389845.1. GTDB lineage: Bacteria > Bacillota > Clostridia > Oscillospirales > Ruminococcaceae > Ruminiclostridium_E. The sequence continues at coordinate 2,530 of CAYMFX010000172.1, read as the reverse complement.
AAAGGAGCTTGAAAGCTCTCTTCCGATATACACGTCTAAATCCAGCTCGCTGTTATTATTTACAACAAAGGTTTTGAGGGAAGAGAAAAAGCCGTCCTTTAAATATTCGTCACCCATTTCTTCGCCCTCGGCGGTTATTCGGTTCACGTGAGTTTTCCCGCAATACTTTATAAATATCTCGTCCCGCTCCTCTGAATATTCGCATTTTCTTCTCTCATTGTAAACAATGGCAAGAGAACCGCTCGGCTTTAAGATACGCTTACATTCCGTCTTAAACTTATCCCTGTCGAACCAGTGAAAGGCTTGTGCAGTTGTGACTAAATCAATGCTTTTATCGGGAAGAGTTGTATTTTCGGCAGTGCCTGCCACCACATTGACGCCCTGTATATCAAGCTTTGAGCGCATATCGCTGTTAGGCTCCACCGCCGTTATTTTCCATGGCTTTGCGGCTAAGCATCTGGTGAATTTTCCCGTGCCTGCGCCTACATCTGCCACCGTTTCCGCCTTTGTGTTGTCATAGAGCCAATCTATCAGCTCACTTGGATAAGAGGGACGGTATTTTTCGTATAGGTCTGCTTTTCCTGTGAATTTTTCTTCGTTCATACTACCTCGCTTTTGCCAAATAGATCTTAAGTTCTCTTATCCAATCCGGTATATAATCTCCCACAGTGTAAACATATCCGTTTCTGTATTCACCCGCATAAACAAAGCCGTTTTCATTGTCGTAAAGCTGCACCTCGTTACAATAGGGAAGGATTTTGCCCAAATCCTCAAAGCGCTTTTCATATCGTCTCGTTACATCTTCACGGGGTATATTATGACCGCCCTTTTTAACACGGTTTTCAATGCGGCTGAGACTTTCCTCAAGAGAATTTACGGCAATATAAAAAAGCCTTATATAATAACCCTTTTCTCTTGCCGTAATAATTGTTCGCAGGGTTTTATTGCCTGAAAGAGTGGTTTCCTGTGTGAAATTCACACCTTTTTCAAGGCAATCGGAAATAATACGGACAGCTTCTTTTCCGCCCTTCATTTTGTCGTTGTTTGCATTTACCGAAAGCTTATCCGCATCCACTATTATACCAAGCTCGGTATCTGTTTTAGACAAAACTCCCGAAAAGGCGCTCTTGCCGACTCCGTTGATTCCGCCAACTATAGTGAATCTTTTCATTATATCCCCTCTACAACGGCTTTCCCATTAGTGACCTTAATTTTCCCCTCACAAAACAGCCTTGCCGCTTCGGGAAGAATTATCCATTCCGCTTCCTCCATAACCCTCTTCTGCAATATTTCGGGAGTATCGCCGTTTTTCACTTCAACCGCCTTTTGCAGAATTATCGGACCTCCGTCGCACTCCTCCGTAACAAAATGCACGGTAGCGCCCGTAACCTTTACCCCCTTTGCCAAAGCCGCCTCATGAACATGAAGCCCGTAATACCCTTTGCCGCAAAAGCTGGGGATAAGGGCGGGGTGGACGTTTATCATCTTGTAGGGAAAGGCTTTGCAGACCGTCTCGTCTAATATGGTGAGGAAGCCTGCATATACCACCAAATCAGCCTTCTCCTCTATGAGCAGATCACGCATTGCCACACTGTAAGCGTGAACGTCGGGGTACTTTTTTCTTTCCAATACCGCTGTTTTTATATTGTTGTTTTTTGCTCTTTCCAAAGCGTAAACGTCGGGCTTGGAGCTTATTACGCAGGTGATTTTGCCGCCGCCTAATCTGTGGGCTTTTTCTGCGTCTATGAGCTTTTGGAGATTTGTGCCGCCGCCTGATACCAATACAACTATGTTCATTTTTTTTTCTTCCTTAACAGTAATATGTGATTTCGCCGAAATATTCACACCATTTTTCAATGACTTCTTTACTTTGCGCTTCTATCATTCTCATCATATTTTTGAGGGTGTTTTCTGGTATTTTGGATTTATTGTGGCAAAGAAAACACTTTCCGCTTTTGGTTATCCACACTTTTGTTGCATTAGAAGAGGGCTTACCCTCCGATATATGAACATGTATCGACTCCAAAGGCTTGTTCTCATTTGTCAAAAGTAAACCCAATATGAGCCTAATCTAAAAATTTGCGGCACCCTGAAAGCCTCCTTCTTGCGAAAACTCCATAATCAGATGTGCGGAGGATTCAATAATTTCCTGAAATTTTAATATATCCTCCCGAGAAAAGCCGTTAATATCTTCCCATTCATACTTTGGCAGCCAGCAAGTTGCGGTCAAAAAACACATCTTTTCGTCAGGACGTTCAATGTACACTTTTACACGCCCGTCATGCTTCATTTCCGAATGAACGATTTCCGTATTGTCGTTTAATGTCATATAAGGATACATCATAGTCAATACCTCCTGTCTACCATATTTATACCACAGGATAAATTAAGTATTCTTTCAGATTATCTCAATACCTTCTCCGCCCTTGACAATCTCGCCGATACAATATGCCTTTAATCCGTGAGCCTTAAGTATCTCCACCGACTCATTGGCGTCCTCGGCTGAAACAACGCAGGTCATACCGATACC
>CAYMFX010000171.1:0-4788 GCA_964389845.1 uncultured Ruminiclostridium sp. | reverse complement strand
CTTATGGAGTATACAGCAGAATATATTCATCAAAAGAAACAGATTTTGTCAGTGAGGATAATGAAAATTTAAAATGCTTTGAATCTCTCAGCAAGCATTTTTCCAAATCCAATATACGCACTATGGACAGAGGATTTGACTGTAACAAGTATTACGAATACTTCATAAAAAACAATGAGAAATTCATAATCAGAGCAAAGAAAAATCGTAAAACAACATCGCAAATTTACCACAATTCAATCTGATGATTAATTAGAGATTTAGCAACACGTTTGGTTATTTTATCCTCAAAGGACACAGTACCGCAAAGTATAGGAGATTTAGAATCATATAAGCTATAATTAAATTTAACAATATCCATACTATAATTAGCATAGCAATACTTACACCCATGAATACAAGTGTTATATGAGCCTATATCAATACTTTCAACGCAGCCACATTCTTCACGCTGAGATTTGTCTTTTTGAACAGCTATTTTTTCTCCTATAATCTGTTCAATCATAACCTTATTTATGCAGCTATTATGCTCAATACTGAACTTACTAAGGTCTACCCCCTCAGCGCATGAAACGACAGAAAAATTATACTTTTGTGCAATATTAGCAATTTCCTCCGCAACGGCGTATATTTGAGTGTTGTCCAATTCACTTAGTCCGTTTTCGGCGCAGCATTTTGCATTCTTTTTATATATATCAATAAAACTAATCACACATTTTGAAAACGAACCTTTCAATTCCTGAGCAAGTTTTTCAAAATACTTTGAATGATATTCAAGGGTATACTTTTCCGACAAAAGAATCGGATCATAACGCCAAACAACCTTATTCGCTCCAATTTTTTCTGAAAGCTCAACAAATGTCTTAATTACATCTCTCCCTTTATTCGGAACATTACTCTCAACATCTGCAGCATACGGATTAAGAGTGAATTGAAAGTAGTAATGATAATTTGATAGTTCATCAAGTCTATTAAGCATTGGTTTTGGATTTTTAGTCCAAAAAACTATACAATCTACTACATCGGGAGAAAGATTTATTTCACTCACTTGATGAACATTCATTGGATTTCTTACATAAGCAAACCCTTCTTCCAGACGATTGAATAACCAATCCGAATAAAACGCTGGAATATCGGTTCTTCGACTTGCGCTAATAATCATAAGAATCACTCCTTATACATGAGCATTTGTGCGCTTGCGCATGATCGGTAATATAATTAATAAGCATACTATTACTCCACATTAGCAATATTATACATATAGTAAAAAAGACCCATGATTGGATCTTAACTTGTTATTCAATTATTTTCATATTTTCACTGTCGTGAAGCAACCCGAAGCCAGCGCATCTGCCGATTCCGCCACGTCCACAATTAAATCGCAATTTTAATTTATACAAAATTATAACATATAAATTATACCCCATCATTTTTGACTTGTCAACACACTTATAAAGAATTTTTCAAAAAATATACTATTCTCACGAATTACGTTAAACCGCTATTGTAAACAATGCCCAAATATGTTACAATAAAACGAACACTTTTAGGAGAACAATATGTATACAATAAAAAATTTCAGAAAATTTATCAGACCCATAGTATTGGCACGTGCAAAAGAATATCTGGATAACGGAAAAATCAGCAAAATAACGCAGCCAATGCCGGGACATTATTGCGCCGAGGTAAAAGGTACGCATAATTACGATGTGGAAATAGAGCTTGACGGCAGCGGAAATATCACACAGGCGGAGTGTACCTGCCCGTATGATTACGACGGTTTATGCAAGCATACTGCCGCCGTACTGATGGCAATAGAAAAAGATGTGACGACGCAAGTCGAATCGCTGAGTTCGTATGAAACGCATTTCCTGATTGATAATTATAAAAAGGAGTTTGAGGGGAACGAAAAAAACGAAACGGTGCTTTCCGAAAAGATTCGCTTGCAGCCGCTTCTATACTATGACACTTATAACCGCAGACTGGAAGCTTCGTTGAAAATCGGGAATAACAAAATGTATAAGGTACGCAATATAGGCCAGCTGTATATAAATTTTCTAAACGAAAATTATGCCGAATACGGAAAATATCTCGCATTCACCCACCGATTGAACATGCTTGACGAGCGCAGCCAAAGGCTGCTGAAGATAATCGGTCCGGCGTATGTGCTGTCCAATCATCGTTTTGGGGACAATGATTTTGCAAGACTTACCGGAATGTACCTTGACGATTTTTTTGATCTGTACCGTGATGATTATGTCATGATCGACGACGAGCAATATTTGGTAAAATTTGAAGACCCGAAAGTCAAATTTGTTCTCAAGTGCGACGGCGAAAAGCGCTTTCGTCTGAAATCGGATTTTAAATACAATGTTGCCGGAGCGGGGCGGCGCTCTTACTTTTTGAGCAGTGAAGAACACATGGTTTTTGCCGCAAACTCAAAATTCACACGCTGCGTTTATCAGCTTTACCAAATTGCTCAAGGCAAACACCCGCTTTTCATATCCGAGACGGATATGCCCGAATTTTATACAGCGGTTTTAAAGCCGGCGTTTGATTACACGGAAATAGACGGGATCGGGCTTATTTCCGATTTCGTTCCGCCGGAAATGACGGCGCAGCTTTATGTTGACAGCGGAGAGAACAACACCATATATGCCGATTTGATGTTTTGTTACAACGATAAAACCTACCATGCGTTTGCCGGTCAAAACGCACCGCATTATGACGAGATCAGTGAAAGTGCTGCGAAAAATGCGGTGCTGCGGTATTTTACGGTTTGTCCGGGTCGTGACCAACGTTCTCTCATGATAGTCGGCGATGATGCGGCTTACACTTTTATTACAAGCGGACTTACCGAGCTTTCCCAAACGATGGAATTATATATGAGCGAAAAATTTCGCCGTATGGCGGTAAGACCGCCTACCAAGCCTAAAATCGGCGTTCGCATATCAGGGGGACTTTTGGAGCTTGACATCGAAGATGATAACTATTCCCGTGATGAACTGGCTGAAATACTCGAGGCGTACCGTCTTGGAGTAAAATACCGCCGCTTGAAGGACGGCTCCTTTGCGATGATTGACGAATCGGCGGCGCAACTTGGAGAGCTTGCCGAAAATCTTGATCTGACCGACAAGGATATGCTTAAGAAAAAGCTAAAGGTTCCCGCATACCGTATGCTGTATCTTGACAGCCTGCAAAACCGCAGCGGCATTCGTATGCGTTACAGCAAGGAATTCAGAGAATCGGTATCGGATTATCACAAAAGTATTGAGAATACCGAAGGCTTGTCCGTTCCCGACGAGTTATCCGACATCATGCGCGATTATCAGAAATACGGTTTTCGCTGGCTCAAAACGATTGCGGGATATAAATTCGGCGGTATTCTCGCCGACGATATGGGCCTCGGTAAAACCATTCAGGCAATTTCTCTTATACTTGACAGAAAGCTGCACAGCGAAAAACAGCTTCCCGCCTTAATAGTTTGTCCGTCATCGCTTACCCTGAATTGGAAAGCCGAGATAGAGCGTTTCGCACCAAGCCTGAAAGCGCTTGTAGTTATCGGTACGTCGGCAGTAAGAAATGCGCTTATGGAGAAATTCAGCAATGGCGGCTTTGACGTAATAATCACCTCATATTCTTTGATTACAAGAGATGCTGACAGTTATGCCGATTTAAAATTCGGTCTTCAATTTATTGACGAAGCACAATACATAAAAAATCACGGCACTCAAGCCGCGAAAGCCGTTAAGGCGATAAATTCTGAGGTGCGTTTCGCACTTACCGGAACACCGGTTGAAAACAGCCTGGCAGAGCTTTGGAGCATGTTTGATTTCATTATGCCGGGCTATCTTTTCAATTACACACATTTTAAAAATACTTTTGAAACGCCGATAGTCGGCAAAAACGATAAAGAAGCGGTAAAAGCTTTGCAGATCAGCACCGCGCCGTTTATTCTCAGGAGAATGAAAAAGGACGTGCTTGCCGAGCTTCCCGACAAAACGGAAACCGTGCTTTCTGCGGAAATGGAGAGGGAACAGCGCAAGCTTTACGCAGCAAATGTGTCGGAACTGCAAAAGAGCATAAAAAACGGACTGAGCGCTGAGCAAAAGGATCACATACAAATACTTGCAGCGCTGACAAGGCTTCGCGAAATATGCTGCGATCCCTCCCTTGTTTACGAGAATTATAAAGGAAAAAGCGCAAAGCTGGAGCAATGCGCCGAGCTTGTGGAAAGCTGCGTGAATTCGGGGCATAAAATACTGCTTTTTTCACAGTTCACCTCAATGCTGAATATTATTTCAAAGCGGCTTGAGGAAATGAAGATCTCGTATTATACGCTAAGGGGAAGCACCCGTGCGAAGGACAGGATACGAATGGTAAACGAGTTTAACGAAAACGACGTGAATGTGTTTTTAATATCGCTTAAAGCGGGCGGTACCGGACTTAATCTGACAGGTGCGGATATCGTAATTCATTATGACCCTTGGTGGAATGTTTCGGCGGAAAATCAAGCCTCTGACCGCACTTACCGTATAGGGCAAAAAAATAATGTTCAGATATACAAGCTTATAACGCACAATTCTATCGAGGAAAATATCATAAGGCTTCAGCAAAGCAAATCTGAACTTGGCAATCTGATTTACGGCGAAAGCTCCGATATTACGAAAATGTCGGCTGAGGAAATATTGAAGCTTCTTAAATAATAAAAACGGACGGGGAAAAGGGTGATATCCTTAACGGAGAAATCACAAAAACCGAATAGGATAGCGAAACGGCACATCTCAG
>CAYMFX010000170.1:0-4834 GCA_964389845.1 uncultured Ruminiclostridium sp. | reverse complement strand
CCATTGGCGGGAATTATAATTTCTCCGACAAATATATTATTTCCGTCTTCATCAGAGAAAATTGTACCGCACTTTGAACAAGTCCAGTATTCTTTATTTCCTTCTTCTGTACAGGTTGGGGCTTTGTAATCGGTTTTAACCAAAGTATGCTCAGCTAAATCGCCATACTCCTTTCTGCATACATCGCACACCGCTTTGTCGGTGCAAGTGGCTTCTTCGGTGCTTGTGTGATCCTCAGATTTTTCATGCCTGCAGCCTTCGCAGACAAATGTGTGCTGCCTGTCATTATTTTTTGTCTCATCGATAATGTAATTGTGCTCTTCTGTTTTTTCCTGATTGCAATGCTCACAGGAAGCCTTGTGCATATCGTTATCCTTATATTCCCATTCGCCATAGCTGCATTCTTCTTCAACATTCTCGGCGCCGCATATTTCACAGCTGAAGGTGTGATGAACGCCGTCGTTTTTTGAAGTGTAATCGGCGTCGGTATGCTCGCACAACTTAACTGTTATCGGTCCCTCCAAGGTTTTTCCGTCAAGGCTTACATCGTTATATTTGATAGGCTGGTCGCCTTTATAGAACACATAACGTTTTGTGTCGGTATCCGAGTTTCCGAGAAAATCCCGAACCTCTGTCATCACAGGGTTAGGATCTTCCATTTGAACAGCAAAGTCAACACCGTTAAATGTGCCGCCTCTGAACCTTACTGTATCAGAATTATACTGAGTGGAATTATACCTCAGACCGGCTAACACGCCTTCATGAAAACCACTATCTTCAGAGTAACGCGGCCCCGTTGCATTGAAAGTGCCGCCGTTAATCGTAACATTGCTGAAATCAATATCCAATCCGTTATATCGACCCTCGAAGGTTCCGCCGTTTATCGTTGTGTTGAAACAATTATATAAATGTACTCCACAATAATCTTCATAATGTCCATCGGCGGTTTCTGTAGCGGGACATTTAAAATTACCGCCGTCAATGGTCAATTCTTCTAAATCCGTGAAGTTGCATTTTCCGCTAATCGTTCCGCTCTTGTCACTGCTGCTATCCTTAATTGTAAGCTTACCACCGGCTTTTGATACCTTCGAACAAGAAATCGTATGTCCGTTTAAATCCAGCGTAAAACAAGAGTCACTAACAACGTTCCCTATAGAAAGTTCAAGTTCCGAATTAATATCCTTCAGCAGCTTTATTTCCGCACCCGAATATGTATTTACAAAAGCTACATCACCAAGTGCGCTGACCAAATCTTTAACATAGGTGACTTCTCCGTCCTCCATAGTAAAGCTTGCGTCGGCAGTATCCGGTGAATCGACAATCCAAGCGCCTAAGCCTTCGGTATCGGCAAAGCCGGTCATCTGAATAACAAGCACCGCCATAGAAGCCGCCAACATAAAAATTAAAAACCTTCTTGATATTCTTTTCACTCAAAAGACCTCCGTATTAATCTTTGCTATACTTATATCACAAATAATTTTTAATAAGTATAATATTTTTATATTATATCGTTATTACAGAAATTTCAATCATTCCGGCATAAACGTCAATTTTTTGGCAAGAACGATTAAGTCTTTACAGAAGCTGAGAAAAATAGTATAATGAAATTAACCGCAGATATGTTTTGGAAGCGGTTCAGCTTTTATGCAAAAACCGTTCGCCATGGCATACGAACCCAAACGGATATAATAACGCCGTTAGCGCAAAGGAAAAACAAAATGGATATAAATAAAGATTTAACCGGAGTTACCTTCAGAAACCGAGAGTATATGACCAATCACATTCCCTACGAAAGGGAGATGGAATTTTATCAGAGCATAAAAACCGGAAATTTAAAAGAGGTTAAGCGGCTTTTTAAGCCCTTAGGCGGCAGCGGCTTCGGCAGGCTCAGCGACGATCCTCTGAGAAATCTGAAATATCATCTTGTTGTGACTACCGCTTTTATCACACGGTATTGCATAGAGGGCGGAATGGAGTGCGAAACCGCTTATAATTTAAGCGATATTTATATTCAAAAGCTTGATAAGTGTACAAGGGAAGAGGAAATACACTCCATACACCGTGATTTGGTTGAGGACTTTACTAACCGTATGCACAACATAATCAAAAACGCTATGTATTCCAAAGCAATCATTATCTGCACCGACCTTATATACGACAATCTCCATAATAAAATCACCCTCGAGGATTTAGCCAAAGCAATAGGACTCAGCGCTCCCTACCTGTCCAAGCTGTTTCATAAGGAGGTGGGGATAACCGTATCTCAGTATATCACCCAGAAGCGCATTGAGGCGGCGAAAAATCTGCTGAAATATTCCGATTATTCCTGCATTGAAATTTCTAACTACCTTTGCTTTAACTCCGAGAGTTACTTTATCCGGGTCTTTAAATCCTACACCAAGCTTACCCCAAAAGAATACCGTGAAAGATACTTTCGAGCCTATTGGGGCGACAAAGAATGAGGTTAAATAAATGATACAAAGAATAAAAATTTAACAAAACTCGTTTGCTCCATAAGTTATAATTAATATTAATTTTTAATGACAAAGGAGAACTGCTATGAAACGCAAAATTGCTGTCTTAACACCGATAATGCTTATTTTCTCGCTGACGCTTTCAGGCTGCGGAGGCTCTTCGGACAACGCCGGGGACAAATACGATATGTACGTTGACTTTTCAAAGGGAGAATCGGAAATTTTTGAAATATCCAACGGCTGGAGCAACGGGAATATGTTCAACTGCACCTGGCGCAAATCCAACGTTACTTTTAACGACGGAAAAATGCAGCTTAAAATTGACTTTGACGGCTCTCCGGATTACGGAACCTATTCCGGAGGCGAATACCGCTCAAAGGATTTTTACGGCTACGGAAGATATGAGGTCAGCCTTAGGGCTATCAAGAACGACGGCGTTGTCTCTTCATTCTTTACTTATACGGGACCCTCCGACAACAACCCTTGGGACGAGATAGACGTTGAAATTCTCGGAAAGGACACGACAAAGGTTCAGTTCAACTATTTTACCAACGGACAGGGCAATCACGAGCATCTCCACGATTTGGGCTTCGATGCGTCCGAGGATTTCCACACCTATGCTTTTGAGTGGCACAAGGACAAGATAGTGTGGTTTGTAGACGATATTGAGGTGTACACCGCCGACAAGAGCATACCCGTTACCGAAAGCAAAATTATGATGAACACATGGAACGGAAAAGGCGTCGACAGCTGGCTTAACGCCTTTGACGACAGCAAGCTGCCGATAACCGCCGAATACGAATGGATAGCGTTTACGGCGTTTGACAAATAAAAAAGGAGAATTATTATGGGATTTAAAAAGGATTTTATCTGGGGAGCGGCTTCCGCTTCATATCAAGTTGAAGGGGCTGCCTTTGAGGACGGAAAGGGTCTTAATATATGGGACGTTTTCTGTCGTGAAAATGGGAAAATTTATGATAGCCACAACGGAGACGTTGCCTGCGACCAATACCACCGCTTAGAGGATGATTTGGGAGCAATGACGGAGATAGGCGTAAAGAGCTACCGTTTTTCCGTAAGCTGGGCGAGAATACTTCCCGAGGGCACCGGCAAAGTAAACGAAAAAGGAATAGAATTTTACAGCAGGCTTCTTGACGGGCTTGAAAAGCGGGGAATAAAGCCCTGTATGACCTTGTATCACTGGGATTTGCCCTATGCGCTTCATCTTAAGGGCGGCTGGCTGAACGGCGATTCTCCAAAATGGTTTGAGGAATATGTTAATGTTATTAAGGAGCGTTTCGGCGGCAGGGTTCACGACTTTATCACCTTTAACGAACCTCAGGTGTTTGTTGGCTGCGGCTATTATGAGGGCGTACACGCCCCCGGATACAAGCTTGCAAGAGCGGAGCTTGTGCGCATAGGACATAATATACTAAAGGCTCACGGTTTAGCGGTAAAGGCACTGAGGGGCAGCGGAGACTGCAAAATAGGCATAACAGGCGCTTCCTGTCCCGCTATTCCCGCATCGGAAAGCGAAGGAGATATTAAAGCGGCGGAAAGATGTTATTTTGAAAGCGATTACGACGCCTTTGCTTTTTCCGACGCATTCTGGTTCGATCCCGTATTTAAGGGCAGATACCCGGATTGGGTATACAGCTTTGATGCGATAAACAAGCCCGTTATCACCGACAGCGACTTAGAGCTTATCAGTCAGCCCTTGGACTTTTTGGGACTTAATATTTACAACGGCAAATATGTAAGCGAAGGCAAGGGCGTTTTGGGCAGCCCACAGGGCTTTGACCGCACCCTTATGGGCTGGCCCATAACTCCCGAAGCGCTTTACTGGGGACCCCGATTTATGTATGAGCGCTACAGCAGGCCTATAATGATAACCGAAAACGGAATGTCCTGTCACGACGCCGTTTCCCTTGACGGAAGGGTTCATGACGAGAACCGCATAGATTATTTGCACCGCTATCTTCTTGAGTACAAGCGGGCGGCTAACGACGGGGTAGAGCTTGACGGTTACTATGTATGGTCGCTGACCGACAATTTCGAGTGGGCGCACGGCTACAATCAGAGATTCGGTCTTACCTACATTGATTATAAAACTCAAAGAAGGATAGTTAAGGATTCGGGAAGATTTATGAGAAGCGTTATCGAGACTAACGGGGAGAATTTGTAATCTATAAATTTTAGATGCCGAAAAAACAAACTTAAGGGCGTTTCTAAAAACTTGTTAATTGAAAAACAGGTTTTTAGAAATGCCCTTTTATACTAATTCTTGATTAAAATAAGACAAAGCCGACGGGCGGGGCGTTCCTGATCAAGGAAGTCCCGACGCAGGAATATGCGGATAT
>CAYMFX010000169.1:0-4835 GCA_964389845.1 uncultured Ruminiclostridium sp. | reverse complement strand
TTTGTTTTTTACAGAGGAAACTCCGGTTAAAACTTCAAGCCCTTATTCTGCTTCAAAAGCAGGCGCAGATCTTGTAGTGCTTGCTTATCACAGGACATACGGTACGCCCGTTTCAATTTCTCGGTGTTCCAATAACTATGGTTTCTATCAATTTCCCGAAAAGCTTATTCCACTGATGATAATAAATGCGCTTAATGATAAGCCCCTTCCTGTTTATGGAAAAGGCGAAAACGTCAGAGACTGGCTTTTTGTGGAGGATCACTGCAAGGCCATAGATTTAATAATACATAACGGCAAGGCAGGCTCCGTATACAATGTTGGCGGACATAACGAAATGCGAAATATAGACATAGTGAGGACGATTATTAAGCTTCTCGGAAAAGATGAAAGTCTTATTAGATTTGTTGAGGACAGAAAAGGACACGATAAGCGCTATGCTATTGATCCGACAAAAATTACTACTGACCTTGGGTGGCGTCCCGAGATAAAGTTCTCAGACGGCATTCAAGAGACCATGCAGTGGTATCTTGATAATAAAAGTTGGTGGTCGGAAATAATTTCGGGAGAATATCGTACTTACTACGATAAAATGTATGGCAAGCGCCTTTAGACTGATACAGCTTCAGAGGTCATTATAAATGGTAATCAATATTAATACGCATAAGGAATTTATTTTCGGTGCAATTCCCGACGGAAATCCCGAACACGCATTTACAAGAATGGGTCTGAATGATTTTTGGGGCAATTCCAACAGCACGGGAGTAAGGATAAGATTCAGAACCAACTCACAAGCTGTAAAAATTCAGCTCAAAATTAATTATGCAGAGGTTGAAGCCTTTTTTGGCGGCATGATGGTAAATGGCATTACTTATGTTGTAAAAAACCAACAAAAGGTAGTTAAAATGGAGTGTATCTCGGGACGAAACACGGAGGTGCAAACTATTTACAATCAGAACGAAAATATTTTTTTGGATTATGAGATATTCTGCCCGGTTAAAAATCAACTCATCAATCTTGTTTTGCATATAGACGACAGCGCCGAAATAACGATTTCGGACAGTCTGGGTGAGCCGATTCTGTTTTTGGGCGGACCTACCACATTTGGAAGAGGTTGTACTTTTCCCCACGGAACATTTTCTTCAATAACTGCAAGAAAGTTATCATGTGATTACTATAATCTTGCCGTATACAACAGTAAATATCTTGAGGAAAAATTTGTTGTGGCTGCGGCAAAAGCTATTTCAAAACCCCATTTTGTGGTATCAGAGATTTGTTCAATTCCAATCTTGAAGGAGTATCTTGAAGAAAAGCTCGAACGATATATGGAAGTATTAACTGAAAGCTTTAAGAATTGCCTCATATTGTTTTTCTCCCAGCCTTATTACGGAACAAAGCGTGACAACTATATTGAATGCAACAACATCGTAAAAGCTTTTGCAAAAAAGCACCCCGAACAAAAGATTATGTATCTTGACGGAGAGTTTGTGTTTAAAGGGATACCTTTTGATTTGACCACACTGTCGTCATACTTGATTAACGATTACGGCAATATGGTTCTTGCGGACAGAATAATTAAAATTGCCGAAGCTTATTATGGAAATTAATCAAAGTATAAGGAAATATTCAAATGGAATTTTTAACCGATTTTTGGCAGCCGTTAAAAACCATAAACGAAGATGAATATCTGTTTTTGGATATTGATTCTTTATCAGAATACCTTTTCGGCTGTCCGATAATTGAAAACGGAATTATTAAAAAAATAGCCGACATCCAATCAATTAATGAGGAAAACAATGATGGGATTACAGATAACCTTTTGTTAGACTCTAACACTCAGCCCTCCGGCGTGAGATTAAGGTTTTTAACAGATTCGCCTTATATAGTAATTAAAGTGGAGCTAAAGCGCAAGTATGCTCATGGGAAAATGCTGTTGTATTGCTCCTCAGGGTTTGATGTTTACTTCGGGAATTGCTCTTCGGGGCTTCTTACACATCAAACGGTTGTAGCTCCGAAGGAACCTTTTAATATATTCGCCGAAAAAATATTTATTCCTCCCGGAAAATTTACGGAAATATATTTTCCAAATTATAACTGCATAAAAAATTTGGGCATTGGTATAGAACGCAGCAAAAAGCTTTCTGCCGCACCTGCTTACAATCATAATGAATCTATTTTGTTTTACGGAAATTCCATGACACAGGGGGCAAGTGCCAGCAGAAGCGGAAATGCATTTCCGAATATTGTTTCCCGCAGCTTTAATTGTAATATAGTCAATTATTCTTTTTCGGGAGCCTGCAGAGGTGAGCTTGCCATGGCCGACGAAATAGGAAAGGATAAAAACAAGGTGGGCGCTGTTGTTATTGATTATAGCCGAAACGCAAGAAGTCTTGCCGAGTTCAAAACAAGGTATGAGCCTTTTTATTATAGGCTTCGTAAGTATTATGCGCAGCAGCCGTTCATATTAATAGGAGCTTATAGGGCTTATGCGTACAGTGCTCATATTAAAGATCTTTACGAGAAGCTAAGAAAAAAAGAAAAGGTGTTTTATATTGATCCGGACAAGCTTTTATCAGATTTAGACCAGATAACGATTAGCATTGATAATATTCACTATACAGATATAGGTATGTTCAGAATTGCAGATGAAATTTGCAAAATTTTAGAATATTCGATTTAATCTGTTCCAAAGGGCGGTCTTTAAAAGGGTTAACGCATTTTAAGTTAAAAATAGCATAACAACCAACAAAAGGAGAAAATTTTATGAACATAGGAATGATAATTGCAGGCGGCAGCGGTCATCGTATGCGGCAGGAGATACCGAAGCAGTTTATAAACGTTAATGATAAGCCCATAATAATTTACACGCTTCAGGCCTTTGAGAACCATCCGGATATTGATGAAATAGGAGTTGTTTGCATCGAGGAATGGAAGAATGTGCTGATGGCTTATTCTAAGCAGTATAAAATAACAAAGCTGAAATGGATAGTAAGCGGAGGAGAAAACGGGCAGGATTCTATCAGGAACGGAGTTATGGAGGCTGAAAAACGTTATTCTCCCGATGATATTCTGCTCATACATGACGCCATTCGACCTATGGTATCATCGGAGATCATTTCCGATTGCATCATTCAATGTCATAAATACGGTTCGGCTATTTCTGTCGTTCCGTGCAACACTGCCGTTTTACATAAGGACAGCAGCGAAAGCTCATGTAAGGTTATTGACCGCAGTGAGCTTGCTCTTACACAAACTCCGCAGGCGTTTAGCTTAAAAATGATAGCAGACGCTCACAGAGAAGCACTTGAAAAAGGGATTACTAATTCCGTTGCAAGTTGTACGCTTATGATAGAGCTTAACAAAAAGGTATATTTTTCAATAGGGTCAGAAACGAATATAAAACTTACTACACCTGATGACCTTCTTATCTTTAAAGCACTGCTCTCATTGAAGGAAAAGGAGAAATAGAAGTGAATCTATTAAAAAGCAGCACGTATAACGCTCTTTTAAAAAGCATCGTAACGGAAAATAAAGACTTGCTAGGAATTTTTGACAAAAAGTCGGTAATGATAACAGGCGCATCGGGAATGATAGGCAGCTTTATTGTGGATATTCTTATGTGCACAAGCATTATTGGCATATCTCAATGTCGTGTTATATCATCCGGAAGAAATATTCAGAATTTAAGAAACCGTTTTTCTGAATATATGAACAACAAAAATTTTTTGATGCTGCAGCAAGACGTTACCAAAGAGATAACATTAGATGAGCGGGTAGATTATATTATTCATGCGGCAAGCAATGCAGATCCAAAAAGCTTTGCAAATTATCCCTCGGATACTTTACTTGCCAATATAATCGGGACATATAATTTGTTAGAATTCTGCCGGAAAAACAGTGTCAAAAGATTTGAGTTTATATCTTCCGGTGAGTTTTATGGTTCCTCAGAGGGGATTGAAGAAGGATTTAAAGAAAGCGACTTGGGGAAATTAGATTTCTCCTCTTCACGAATTTGTTACCCCGAGGGGAAACGTTCTGCGGAAGCGCTTTGCAAATGTTATGAAGCACAGTATGGACTTGATACAATAGCAGTACGACCCTGTCATGTATTCGGACCCACTATGACCGAAACTGACAGCAGAGCGGTTTCTCAGTTCTTTAGGAATGCCCGTGATTCAAAAGATATTTTACTAAACAGCCCGGGTAATATTGAACGTTCACACTGTTATGCAGCCGATGCGGCAATAGGTATACTTATTGCATTGGCTTTTGGAAGCAAAGGCGAAGCATATAACATCTCAGATCCGTCCTTTAAGATGACCATACGTCAATTTGCTCAATTAGTGGCAGATTACAGCAATACTAAGCTCATATTCAGCAATACACATGACAGTGAGATTATTGATCCAATACCAAACAAAAGACAAGTGCTTGATAATTCGAAGCTTGTTTCTCTTGGTTGGAATTTACGAAATGGAAACAAGGTGGAAGAAACTTTGAATATATTAAAAGAAGCTTGATTTTTTGAAATCAGAATCAATAAATGGCATTCAAGCATTTCGGGTAAAAGAAAAAGGAATATGTAAAAAACCAATTATAATACAAGGAACTGTAAAAACTCAATCAAAATTTAACTCGTCTGAGCCATTTAACTCTCGACGAGTATATTTTTTCAGTAGTATGAAAACCCTCGAATCGGTGAATCCGCAGGATGTGAACCTGCGGCACCCGAAACAGGCGCTTATCTTTGTATTGTATGGTTGCACAAAAGGTGGCTGTTGTCTGACAAGCAAAATCCAAAAAACACCAAGGTGTTGAAACTGTGGAAAACTTCAAAA
>CAYMFX010000168.1:0-4899 GCA_964389845.1 uncultured Ruminiclostridium sp. | reverse complement strand
CGAGATACGCTGGCGTATGGAGATACCCACAGAGGAAGAGCTTGAAACGGGAATGAGCAACTTAGAAAAAAACGGCTTTAAGGTGGATTACATAGTGAGCTATGAGCCTCCCGCAAAGATAAGCGAGTTTATGAATCTCGGCAAAAACGACAGAAGCCATGTCAACACCTTCTTGGAGCAGGTAAGAGAAAAGGCGGATTTTAAACGCTGGTTTTTCGGACGGCACCATGTGAATAAGGTTATCCCCCCGAAATTCCGTGCGGTATTCGACAATATAATTGAAGCCGAGGAAGAACCGAAGCTTGCATTGGCAATAAAGTCGGCAAAATAAATTTGAAAAGGAGAAAACAAAAATGGCGGCAGATTTTAAGTATGAGATTGTTAAGGAGTTAGGAGTTATTTCCGAAAACGCTAAGGGCTGGCGTAAAGAGCTTAATATGGTAAGCTGGAACGACAGAGAAGCAAAGTACGATATAAGAGAATGGTCTCCCGATCATGAGAGAATGGGAAAGGGCGTAAGCCTTACCGAAGATGAGCTTGTGACATTGGAAAAGCTGATTAAGGAGCGGAATGAAGAGGACAGCTTTGAGGAAGAAGAGGAAGAGTAAGAATTAGGGCGGCTTTCTTTGAACCTATGTTCATAGCCGCTTGGCAACATGAACAGGAAGTGCTGATAATGAAGAAGCTTTCGGTAATTGCATATTTGATATTAATAGCGGGATTAGTCTGTTCCTGTGCTCCCGACGCTCCACCTCCTCCGTCGGTCACCACTGCCGAAGCAGCTGTGGAAGCATTAACCGCTGCGCCTGAGACGGCAGATAAGGAAGATAAGGAAACCGCTCCTCCCGAACAAACCTATCCGGAATATGTACAGACCGAAACCCTTGTCTATACTAAATTGGAGCATTCCGTCAATGTAGAGGAGACCGATGACACCTTAACGGCGCTGAAATTTTTTCGTGACATTACCGAATGCTGGCTGAAGGGCAGCGAGTCGTTTCCGAATATTGACAAATATATTGACAATCCGTATTTGCGTGAGTTTGTGGAATTAAACCTGAAAAGAACAATATCCTATCTGAAAGGCACCTATTTTTACAATAAGCTTGAGGTTTGGCGGATAACCGCAAGGGTAAACCGTGTCGAGGAGATAAACGGCATAAATTATGTAAGCATTTATGTCGAAAGCTACAGCCGATATGGCACGGATTATAACAACTCATATGTAAGGGACGCCACATACGGCATTAGAGACGGTAAAATCGTCAATATTATCGGCAATCAGACGACAATAGAAATTCAGCATTATGTTGAAGGTTACGATACAGGACCTTTTCTGATTGACTCAATTTACAACCCTAATCTTTGGGACGATGAAAAAATCGCAAAGCGAGCGGTAGAGTCTATGCGGCGCTATATGAACGGTGAGTATGAAAGCTTTGGGGGAGCGTGGAATGCTGTAAGTGAATAAGAAGGGGCTGTAAAAAACTAAAATTGTTTTTTACAGCCCCTCATTTTCATTAAATAATCTTATATTCTCCCACCTTATTCACTTCTCTTTTTTCTGCCCCCTCCTTCGGATACCCGATAGCCGCTATTCCGTAAACAACGTGTTCATCGGGAATTTCCCAATTTCTCAGAAGCTCTCTGATTTCCTTTTCACGGGTTATCCCTTGAAGCTGATTTATCCAGACCGAGCCTAAACCGAGAGAATGAGCCGCAAGGAAAATATTTTCGAGAGCGCAGGCGTTATCCTCTTTTCCGTAGGGCGAATCCTCCGCATTTGAAGGAATGATAACGATTGCGGGCTTATACATATCATACCCCTGCCTGTCAAGAATCTTTCCGATAGCCGCCGCTAAGCTGTCAATATCCTTTCTCTTTGTAAGAACGGTAAATTTCCATGTCTGAAGATTTCTTGCGCTGGGAGCATACAATGCTGCTTTCAGCAAAAGCTGAATGTCCTCCAAGGAAACCTCTTTCTCGGAAAATTCTCTTACGCTTCTCCTTGTGAGAATATTTTCAATAACCGTATTCATATGAAACGCTCCTTTGTTATATTTAGAACGTGTTGTTAATCCCCCGTGGATTCTCTCAGAACCAAGCTGTGGGGCAGTAAATAAACGCTTTTATCGGGTATGCTGCTTCTCATATTGCCGATAAGCTTTTCGATGACCAATTTCCCCTGAAGATAACAGGGCTGTTCCACCGTGGAAAGGTGGGGTACAAAAATATGTGAGTAGGCTATATTGTCAAATCCGAAAAACAAAAGATCCCTGCCGATATTTATGCCCTTGGAAAGAGCGTAATTCATAGCTCCTATTGCTATCATATCCGAAATGGAAAAAATAGCCGTGGGCGGGTTCTCAAGCTCCATTAAGTATCTGCATCCCATTGTCCCCGACTCGCTCTCATAGCTGCCGAAATACACAAGCTTTTCATCAAAGGGTATACCGTGCTCCTCCAATGCCAGCCGATAACCCTTTTCTCTGTCCACCGAGCTTTGGCTTCGTACCTTGGTGGAAATAAGCCCGATACGCCTGCAGCCCTTGCCGATAAGGTAATTGACAGCGTCCTTGCCTGCTCTTACGTTGTCGATTGAGACGGTAAGAACGGTGCAGCCCTCCATTCTTTCAAGGCAAAGAGCTATATTATTGTTCATAGCCAGCTTTGAGATAGTGGAAGCCTCCTGCTTTGCACCCAATAAAACCGCTCCGTCCACCGAATGAGACATAAGCATTTTCAAAAGGTGCATTTCATGTTCGGGATTATCATGGGTAGTGGCAATAAGAATATCGTAGCCTTGGGCAAATGCCGCTTCGTCCATGCCCTTAAGCACGTCGGAATAAAAGGTCTGCTCGGTTCCCGCAATTATGGCAAGTATTCGCTTGGTCTCGCTTTTTCTCAGGTCTCTGCCCAAGGTGTTGGGATTATAGCCCAACCGCTCCATAACCTCGTTGACCTTTTCGACGGTTTCCTCCGACACGTTGCTGTGCTTGTTCAAAACTCTTGAAACCGTAGCTACCGACACATTGGCTTCTCTTGCAACGTCTTTAATGGTTATTGCCATTTCGCCCTCCAAACCTTTAGAACTTGTTCTATGAGAACAAGCCCTTATATATATTCCTTTTTATTATATCATAATCGATAATGCAAAGCAATTCCCTTTTTGTCCAAAAAATAATCGGGTTTTTAGCGCATTTGACATAATTAAGCTAATTTCCTAAATGCAAAAACCTGTTAGCCTGCTTCTGTTTGCCTTTATATGACAAAAAGGCGCAATTTTAGATATTGACAAAATTTTCCTTTATTAAGAGACAATTTTATTAAAATCTAAGACCGACCGGCGATTTTGACAATAGTCCGCAGTTTTTTTTGTTAATTATTTTACTTTACAACAGACTTTAATTAACTTAAAATATAAGTATAAAAAAGATTTCGGGGGTTAGTCTGAAATGATAAAGAAAAACGTTACCATGAGCGATATTGCTTCCGAGTTAGGGTGCAGTACCGTTACCGTTTCCAAAGCGCTGGGCGACAAAGACGGAGTGAGCGAAGAACTGCGTCAGAGAATTAAACAAAAGGCAAATGAAATGGGCTATCGGGCAAGCGGCATATCAAAAAGCTCGGGCGAGGTAATGACCTACAATATAGGAGTGCTGGTGTCCAAGCGCTTCATAAACGACGCCAGCGCTTTTTATTGGGTGGTGTACCGCTACATAGTGGAGCTTTTGCAAAAACAAAGCTATTACGGCATTTTAGAGGTTGTTTCCGAAAAGGACGAGAGAACGGAGGTAATTCCCAACTCACTTGTCGACAGAAAGGTTGACGGGATTATAGTGTTGGGGCAATTTTCCGACCGTTATATGGAAAACCTGCTGTCAATGAAAATACCCGTGGTGTTTTTAGATTTTTACAGCAGCCGTGGGGACGTTGAAACAATCCTTTCCGATAACTTTTTCGGCTCTTATACCATTACTAATCACCTTATCGACAAGGGACACCGCCGCATAGGATTTATCGGCACGATAACCGCAACCTCCAGTATTCAGGACAGATATTTGGGGTACTATAAATCCCTTTTGGAACACAATATTCCTCTTCGTGACGACTGGATAATTAACGACAGAGACGAGGAGGGGCTTGTCTTTAAGACTCTCAGGTTTCCCGATGAAATGCCCACCGCCTTTGTCTGCAACTGCGACCGCATAGCATATGCGGCGGTGAATCAGCTTAAGTCTATGGGCTACCGCATTCCCGAGGATATTTCCATAGTTGGATACGACAATCATATCTACTCCACTATCAGCAATCCTCGAATAACCACAATGGACGTTGACAGTCACCGAATGAGCAGCGAGGCTGTGGAAATCATAATAAAAAAGATTCGTGACAAAAATTACCGCAGCGGAAGAACATTGGTTACGGGAAAGCTTTTGGAAAGAGACAGCGTTCGAGATTTGATAAACGGTAAGAACGGCGGCGGACGGAAAAAGGTATAATATTTTTAAGAGCCTGTATCAATAGCGTAGGTGTACGGATTTACGAGCACAATTTTTCCATGGACAAGGAAATCGCCCGTCAAGAAGCTTTATTGATAGGATTTGCAAGGTGTTGGGCTGTGGGATTGATACTATTTGCAAATCATACTATAGATAAATTGAAAATTTGGAATGATTTGCAAATAGTGTTTTGGGTGTGTTTCTCAATCAATATATTTGTCTATAGTTTGATTGAGAAACAGTATGAGGAGTTGATTTTGCTTTAAAAATGGTAAAGTCAAGTGGTAAATGCAAAAAAATCCTAAGCATCCTATAAAATCAGCATTTTGCACAAATTTTAGATAAACGGTTATCTATTTTACTCAAAGTACAAAAGAATAAATTTATATTTCTGATT
>CAYMFX010000167.1:0-4903 GCA_964389845.1 uncultured Ruminiclostridium sp. | reverse complement strand
TGCTTTCGTCAAAGTTTATTCCGAAGTTTTCAAATACCTTTATTAAATCGTACTCAGCGCCCTCTACCTCGCGCTTTGAATCCGTATCCTCAATGCGCAGATAGAAAACTCCGCCGCTTTGGTGAGCAAGCCTCTCGCTCACAAGAACGGGGTACAAGCCTCCGAAATGCACAAATCCTGTGGGGCTGGGAGCAAAGCGGGTAACCTTTGCGCCTTCCGGAAGGGCTCTTTCGGGGTATAATGCTTCATAATATTCTGGAGCTTTTGTTACGTCGGGGAACAAAAGCTCGGCTAATTCGTTAAAGTCCATAGTTTAAATTTTCCTTTTTAATTTTTTCCTTTTGTATTTTATCATATATTTGGAAATTTTGCAAGAGGAGAGGGACAATTGAATAAATTTTTGATTATGGGTTGCAATTTTAAAGAAAATATTGCATAATAGAAATTGAACAGGTTCTGAGCAAAAATTTTGGAGGTATTTTGCTATGCAGTTTAAGAAAATTGATATATACACCGAGTCCGAGGCGGTTTATCCTCTTACGGTACAGATAAGCGAGCTTGGCATTAACGGCTTTGAGATACACGACAGGGCTGACTTTGAGGAATTTCTTGAAAATAAGGAAATGAACTGGGATTATGTTGACGACGATTTAATGAAGCTTAAAGAGGTTAAAACTCATATCACCTGTTATTTGCAGGACAATGAACAGGGCGTTGAAATGATGTCGGCTCTTAAAGGGGCGTTAGAGGATATTAAGAGCAGAGATAAGGATAATTTTTACGGCAGCCTGAATATTGAGATTGATGAAATCAAGGAGGAGGACTGGGCTAATAACTGGAAGCAGTATTATAAGCCCTTTAATGTGGGCAGGAGCCTTATTATAAAGCCCACATGGGAGAACGTGGAGGATACGGGGGGACGGAAGATTTTGGAGATAGATCCCGCCTCCTCCTTCGGAACAGGTCAGCATCACACCACAAAGCTTGTTATGGAAGCCCTTGAGGATGTTATCAAGGAGGGGGACAGGGTGTTGGATTTGGGCTGCGGCAGCGGAATACTCTCTATAGCCGCACTTCTCTTGGGAGCGGATAAGGTGGTTATGACAGACGTGTTTTTGAATGCAGTCAATACCGCTTCGGCTAATGTTGAACAAAACGGCTTTGACGGTATGAGATACTGTGCTTACTGCGGAAATATAATCGACGACGAAAAGCTCCGCCGTCGTATCGGGGAAGGATTCGATGTTATTACCGTTAATATTGTGGCTGATGTAATAATAAAAATGTGTCCTTATTTTAAAGGATTTCTGAAAAAGGACGGCACTGTTATCGTATCGGGAGTTATCACCGAAAGATTGGAGGAGGTAAAGGCGGCATTAACGGAGAATGGTATAAATATTGAGAAAATAACCGAGGAAGAGGATTGGAACGCTATTTTGTGCAAGGTTATGTCATAATCTAAATAAGGGACATTGTTGTAACCGTTTCATGAGAAAAGGCATAAACTGTATCGAGGTGATAGTATGCAGTTTATGTGGTTTTTCATTTCTGTATTCTGCGGAATAATGGGCGGAGCGGTCGTGTTAAAATTCTTGTATTCGGCGGCGGTAAGATTCTTTGCAGGATTGTACGGCAGGGCTGAGAAAGAAAGAGGCTATGGAAGAAAATCTTGAAAAATTAAGCGGCAGCGTTGAGGATGTTGTTTATAAAAATTCCGATACGGGGTATATCGTTTTCGATTTGGACTTCGGCGGGCAGATAATAACCGTTGTTGGCGAGCTTGGCGATATTTCCGAAGGGGAGCGGCTTGAGCTTTACGGAAATTATGTCAGCAGCGCTAAGTACGGAAGGCAGTTTCGTGCGGTAAGCTGTACCCGAATGCTGCCTACAACGCCTTCGGAGATACGAAAATATTTAGGTTCGGGCATTATAAAGGGTATAGGTCCGGCTCTTGCCAAAAAAATTGTGGAGCATTACGGTGAGGAAGCGTTGGACGTTATCGAAAACGACCCTTTGCGGCTTGCGGAGCTTAAGGGAGTGACAAGCGACAAGGCGCTTTATATCAGCAGCGAGTACCGCAAGCTCAGCGGAATGAAGGCTGTAGTTGAATATTTGCAAAAATTCGGAATAGGTCCTGCAACGGCGGCGGAGGTGTGGAAAAAATACGATACCTCTTCTCTTGCCTTTATAAAGGATAATCCTTTTATTCTCTGTGACGGAGAAACAGGAATAGAGTTTGAGCAGGCAGACGCTATTGCCGCTTCCGAAGGTCTCGGCGGAGATAATATAAACCGCATATTAGCCGCTGCCATTTATATTCTCAGAGAAAACGCCAATGCGGGACACACCTGTCTGCCTATAAATAAGGCGGTGGAGGCGGCGTCGGGATTTTTGCAGCTTGACGGTGATTCTATCCACAGGGGCATCGACGAGGGTCTTAAGAGCGGACAGCTTGAGCTGCTGACCTTGGGGGAAAGGAGCTATTTATATCTCAAAGAATATTACCGTGCGGAAAAGTATATTGCGGAAAAGCTTTCGGAAATGCTTAAAACCTCGGTTTATTCGGTGAAGGATTTGTCCGAGGAGATTCAAGGGATAGAGTTTACCGAAAATATAAAGTACGAAACCCTTCAAAAGGCGGCTATAAGCGGCTGTATGGGCAATAAGATATTTATCTTGACAGGAGGTCCCGGCACGGGAAAGACCACTACCTTAAACGGCGTTATCAGGCTGATGAAAAAGCGGAAAAAGAGTATGTACCTTGCCGCTCCTACGGGCAGAGCTGCCAAGAGAATGAGCGAGGTCACAGGAGAGCCGGCTCGAACCATACACAGGCTGCTTGAAGTGGATTTTTCCGTTAAGGACAAGCTTTCCTTTAAGAAAAACGAAAGGAATCCACTTAAAGCCGACGTGGTTATTATAGATGAAATGTCAATGGTTGACGTACTGCTTTTTGAAGCGCTTTTAAGGGCGCTGAAGCCTTCGGCAAGCCTTATTATGGTGGGAGACAGCAATCAGCTTCCTTCCGTGGGAGCGGGAAATGTGCTGAGAGATCTTATTGCGGGGGGAGAAATTCCTACGGTAGAGCTTACGGAGATTTTCAGGCAGGCGGCGGAAAGCCTTATCGTTACCAATGCTCATAAAATAGTCAAGGGACAAAAACCGCAGCTTGACGACAGAAGGGGAGATTTTTTCTTTATGCCCTGCTGTGATCCTGTGGAGCTTCCGAGGCTGATTATTCAGCTTGCAAAAACAAGGCTTCCCAATACCTACGGGTATTCTCCTCTTGAGGACATTCAGGTGCTTACGCCCACTCGTCTCGGCTTTGCGGGCACCAAGGAGCTTAACCGTGAATTGCAGTTAGCGCTGAATCCGCCCTCCAAGGGGAAAAACGAGATAAAGGTTTTTGACAATGTGTTCCGTGTGGGAGATAAGGTAATGCAGATAAAGAATGATTACGATATTGAGTGGCAGAAGGGTTCGGAACACGGAATGGGAGTGTTTAACGGGGACATTGGATTTATTGAGGAGTTGGACAGGCACAGCGGCAATATGGTAGTAAATTATGACGGCAAGAGGGCGCTTTATCCTCCCGAAATGCTGAGAAAGCTGGATTTAGCCTATGCCGTAACCATACATAAGAGTCAAGGCAGCGAGTATAATGCGGTCATTATGCCGATAGCGGCTCTGAGCCGAAATTTACAGTACCGCAATCTGCTTTACACCGGAGTTACACGAGCCAAAAATATTATTATTCTTATCGGAACAAAGGATTTGATTTACAATATGGTTCAGAACGACAGGAAAACTTTAAGATATTCCTGTATAAAGCCGCTTTTAAAGCTTAATATGAAGAAAAAAAAGGTCGGAGAACGGGCAGATGAAGAAGAAAATCTTTAATATGCCGAAAATCAGGCGCTGGCTTTACATAATCGGTAAGTGGCTTGTAGATTTGCTGTACCCTAATCTTTGTCCCTTTTGCGGCGAGAGTATCCCCTTTGACGAGTATTTCTGCAAGAATTGCAGCAATAAATTTTCTCTTCCTCCGGAAAATGACGAACTGTGGGAATATGTGGACGGATTTGCCGCCGCTACCGCTTATGACAAAGTCAGTATACCTTTTGTAGGTAAGATGAAAAGAAAAAACGACGGCTATGCTTTAGCGGGAGCGGCTTTTAAGCTTTACAAGAATCTTTGTTCGGCGGAGCTTCTTGAGGGTGTTGATTTTATAACCTATGTTCCAATGCGCAGAAAAGATATTGGCAAGCGCGGTTATAATCAGGCTAAGATTATCGCTTTGGAGCTGTCCGGACTTTCGGGTATACGCTGTTCGGGACTTTTGAAGAAGATAAAAGTCACTAAGGAGCAGAAGAGGCTCGGCGAAGAGGAAAGACGTGTTAATGTTAAAGGAGCCTTTGCAATTAAAGGAAAAAAGAATCTCATCGGAAAAACCGTTCTTGTGGTAGATGATGTTTGTACAACAGGAAGCACACTTTCCGAAGCGGCAAGGGTAATTAAAGAAGCAGGCGCAATAAAGGTGGTGGCGGGGGCGTTTGCTAAAACTAAGGGGTATGCAAAAAATTCATCAAAATAAAGTTATGAAATACTGATAATAATGCTGTTTGTGAGTATTTTTAACAAAAATGGCTGCAATCCAGCCTCTTTTCGTTGAATTGCAGCTCTGTTTTGTTGGTTTTTACAGATGTTCTTCTTCAATCTTTGCATTGGGAGCATTATTTCTTAGTTGCCGGCTGACAAAAATTTTCTAAAATGTATGTGTTAAAATGATATGAACCAAATAAATTGAGAAGCGACTTCAAAATATGGTATAATGAATTTGACCTAAAACATTAACCAAAGAAAGAAGCACTTCTCATGAATATTATAACACAAGAAGCCAAGA
>CAYMFX010000166.1:0-4916 GCA_964389845.1 uncultured Ruminiclostridium sp. | reverse complement strand
TTCGATAGAATAAAATGCCCATACGAACAAATGCCGCAAATTATGAGGAAAAACCTTTTCAGGAGCAACGTGGGCAATCTAACACAGCTTTTTCATATCCCGCCAGATATTAGAGCGGTCAACGGGCTTTCCTCCTCTTGTCACAAAAACAGTTCCGCTGCTAATATTTTCATTTTTATGTAATTTTGGAGAATTTTTTAAGCTTTTCCGGTATAAAAATAACACGGTATTTTCCCTTGCAGGAAACCTCTGCTCGACCCGATTTTACCGCTTCTACAGTTATGTATTTCAGCTCGGAAACACGTATTCCCGTTAAGCAGATAATTTGAATAATAAGAGCTAATCTTTCATTTTTGCTGTTGAAAGCTGATTTAACAAGGCGTTTATATTCTCCCTCGGTC
The DNA here is from genome assembly GCA_964389845.1 of uncultured Ruminiclostridium sp. GTDB lineage: Bacteria > Bacillota > Clostridia > Oscillospirales > Ruminococcaceae > Ruminiclostridium_E. The sequence goes on along the minus strand of CAYMFX010000166.1, from coordinate 4,515 downwards.
AACTCCCCTCTTGCAGAAAAAAGTCTGCGCTGTATCTTAAATGATTTTACACAAAACTGAGGAATATCCATAAATTAAAAAAGCTGTTGACTGCGGCTATGACGGAATTTGCGCTAACGGGTGACATCTCCCTGCGCAGGGTTTCCTTAAACCGCAGAACAACAGCTTTTGTAATTGTCATTTGCTTTTCCTCCGACTTTTTAGATTTATTTCATTTTTGCAGCAAAAAAAGGAAGCGAAAAAGCATTTACGCCTTTTCCGTTGCTTATAACATATACCAATTTATCATCAACGGCAATCTCCTTTTATCCTCCCAACTATAAATGCAATCAATCCCAATATCAGAAAAGCAATTCCCCCAATCATCAAATACAGCTGATACCGAGATTCCGCCCCCGCTATCTCAAACACACCATACAATGCGGAAGCGCAAGTCACTGCCGCAACGCCGGAGTTCCAGAGATTAATACTTAACCTTGTTGGCAGTTTCCCCAATAGCCACAGTAAGCAGCAAGGCATTGCCCCCAACACAAGAGGAAAGGCAAACAGGAAGGTCATAAAGGTTGATCTTACACCGTGAGAAAACCGGTCGTAAACCAAAAAGAAAACAAAGCAAAACGCCGAAACGCAGATGTAAATTATCATTCCCTTTCTGAGAAAGGCTTTTTTCTCACTCACCGATGTAGACAATATCGCTGACACCCCTTTCGCCCATATGGCTGCCGTTGGTAGGAACATTGACAATCTCACCCATAAACCACATTGAGGTTGAGCCGCCGCCGTCAAGATTATAAGCGACCTCACAGTCCTCCTCCCGCATAACCTGAGCTAACTGCAAAAGCGACAATCCCCTGCTTTCCTCGGTTCTGCCGTCGGAAACAACCATTTTGTAGTGAAGCGGCGCAACATAACCTATTGCGGTTCTGGGATTGCTGTTCATGGACATTGAAACCTCCGAGTCCTCGTCAACGGTTATCTTGGAATCGTCAATAAGCGTCGGTCCGAAGCAGAACAGCTGCACCGCTCCCCTGTCAGCCAAGGCTTGCGCCTCGATTTCCGTCTCTTTATAAGCCTCCATTCCGCCGTCCTCAAAAACCGCAAGCCCGTCGCAATTATCACCGCTTCTCGGTACCTCCCGATACAGAAAGCCTTCACGCATTACATATCCCGACTCCCTGAAACCGTAATAATCCCCGTTGACCGCAAATATTGCGCCGCAATTTTTGGCGATTGTAGAGGTGTACTGCTTTAAATTTCGACCAAAAGCGCCGTTTGCCAGTCCCGTCTTAAGGCAGCCGGGATTTTTAAGGATAATATCGGCAATGTAAACCTGCGTATCATGCACTCTCCGCTCGGTTATAACGATAGAGATATTGTTGCTTCGGTAGCTTCTGTCAGTGATAATCGGCTCCGAAAGAAAAGGCTCGGTTTCTTCCACTATTGTTGTTTCTTGGGCAGTTAAAGCTTCTGTAGTAACCTCCTGCGTAATTTCTGAGGCTTGCGAGTTGGCTTCCTCTGCCGTTGCAGCAGTCAAAGCTGTGATTTCATCAGATGAGGTGTTCTTCGGCAAATCATCGATATATACCATATCTCTCGGAATAACAAAGGTGTCCAACAAAGTAAACACAGTGTACCCCGTCAGCAAAAATCCAAAAATCACCGCCCAAAGATACTTATACTTTCCTTCAGGATTTTTCATTACTTAATAGGTTCAAAATCAGCAGCCCCATGCTTACAAAGCGGGCAGACAAAATCCTCGGGCAGCTCGTCGCCCTCGTAAACATAGCCGCATATCTTGCAGACAAAGCCCTTTTTGCCCTCGGTCTTAGGCTTGGGCTTAACATTCTTCTGATAGTAGGTATAGGTCATTGTCTCGGCGCTTGAAATAACTCTCGACTCGGTAACGGAGCAAATAAACATACCGTGAGTGCCCAAATCAACATACTGCTCAACCTTAAGAGACATAAAGGAATTAATATGCTTTGAAAGGAATACCAAGCCGTTGTCCGAACGCAGTACATCTTCTCCCTCAAATTTATCAACGCTTCTGCCGCTTTGGAAGCCGAATCTTTCAAACACGGAGAAGGGTGCTTCCTGAGAAAGACAGTTAATGTTCATAGTTCCGCTTTGCTTTATAACATGGTGAGAATAGTTGTCCTTGTTAATTGTAACGGCAATGCGGTTAGGGGTGCTGGTAACCTGTGAAACGGTATTCACGATAAGACCGTTGTCCTTCCTGCCGTCATTGCATGTAACGACATACAAGCCATAACCGATATTAAACAGCGCCTTAAGGTCATTTTTGTTGGCAGTGTCGCTGCGCCTTGCCAAATAGTCGCTGCTAAGCGCCTCCGCCAATTCGTCAAGCTTAGCTCTGCTTTCATCATCTAAAGCCGATTTTATTGTAACATCGGGTTCTGCAAAGGTCAGCTTCTTGCTTCCCTCAAACATCTTCTTCATAGTCTTAACCGCCAGCGGCGCCCATGTTCCGTTTTCAATAAAGGCTACTGTGCGGTTCTGGTAGCTTCTTTCGGTGAGATGCTCGATAAACTCTCTCATAAATGGGAATATTCCCGCATTATAGGTAGTGGTGGCAAGGACAAGCTTGTTATATCTGAAAGCGTCCTCTACTGCCTCCGCCATATCGTCACGGGCAAGGTCGGTGACAACTACCTTAGGACAGCCGTTGCTCCGAAGCTTTTCCGCCAATGCTTCAACCGCCTTTTTAGTATGACCGTAAACAGAGGTATAGGCTATAACAACGCCCTCGCTTTCAGGCTCATAAGACGACCATGTATTATACAGTCCCAAATAATACCCCAAGTTTTCCTTCAAAACGGGACCGTGAAGCGGACAAATAGTCTGAATATCAAGCCCCGCCGCTTTTTTCAGCAGATTCTGCACCTGTGCGCCGTACTTTCCCACAATACCGAAGTAATAGCGGCGAGCCTCGCAAGCCCAATCCTCCGTGACGTCAAGCGCTCCGAATTTTCCGAAGCCGTCCGCCGAAAACAGCACCTTGTCAAAGCTGTCGTAAGTGACGATAACCTCAGGCCAATGCACCATTGGAGCCGCAACAAAGTTAAGAGTATGCTTGCCCAAAGAGAGAGTATCTCCCTCGGCAACAACAAGCTTTCTGTCCGAAAAATCAGTGCCGAAAAACTGTGTCATCATTGCAAAAGCCTTTGCAGAAGACACGATTGTCGCTTCGGGATAGGTTTTCATAAAGTTGGCAATGTTAGCGGAGTGGTCAGGCTCCATATGCTGTACAATCAGATAATCCGGCTTACGGCTGCCCAAAGCGTTCTGAATATTGTCTAACCATTCATGAGTAAAGCCTGCGTCAACGGTGTCCATTATGGCTATCTTATCGTCTACAATGGCATAAGAGTTATAAGCCATACCGTTTGGCACGTCATACTGCCCCTCAAACAAATCTACCCTATGATCGTTCACGCCGATATAAAGAATGTCCTTTGTAATTTCCATGTTAGTTTTTCCTTTCCTGTAAAAATTTTGCTCTTGGTTTATATTATACCACATTATTTTAAAAAATAAAGGGGGATGTAAAGGTTGATCTCTTTATTGCTTGATTGCATCATTAACAATAATATTGACAAACTCATGTAAACAAATCAACAGCATTACATCTATATGATTATTTTGTCTCATCCGCAGTAAACAAATCCAATTGCCCAGTTTCATTCATTCTGTTACCATATTTCCGGCAGACCTCTTCTACGAACTCCGTTATTGCATCAGGGTGGTTTTTTAAAAACCATTCTATATGTTTTTTAATATATTCCTCACGAATTTTTGTATCATTCAAATCATTAGGTACTCGTTTCATTCTTTCATCAATACTATCAAAACCGGAAAATGGTTCTAAAAGCCTTTCATTTGTCATTGCAATATATTCTGGATTAATATCAATACCAATACCTTTTCTACCGGTTTGTTGACAAACTTTCAATGCCGTGCCGCTTCCAACAAACGGATCAAGCACCATGTCACCATAATCGGAAGAAGCAAGAATCATTCTTTCAAATAGCCCCTCCGGTTTTTGTGTAGGATGTTGCTTTCTGTTTTTATTACAATAGTGCATATGAGAAAACTCCCAAACATTTCCTGGATTTGCCCCTCTCATGTTATTTACAGAACGATAAAATTTTTGAGGAACTCTTATATCATCCAAATGAAAAACAAAATTTCTCGGATGTTTGGTAAACATCAAAATGTCATCATGGCGAGGAGAAAATCCTTTTGTTTTTCCAATGCCTTGTGTATAATGCCAAGTAATCCAAGAATTAAATGTCATTTGGAGCTCTTGTTCAAGAATATTAAAAATGTAAGAAACATATTTCATACCCATAAATATATAAATTGTACCATCATCTGTCAAAACTCTTTTAGCCTCGGTCAACCATTTGCGAGAAAAATCAAGATAATCGTCAAACTCCAATTTGTCTTTATTATTGCCATAGTCTTTGTTTAAATTGTATGGTGGATCCGTTA
>CAYMFX010000165.1:0-4950 GCA_964389845.1 uncultured Ruminiclostridium sp. | reverse complement strand
TTTCGGAACGGCTTGCTACTCTCGACGGAGTTTTATCCACAACAACCCACTTTATTCTGCAAAGATACAAGGAAAAGGGCGTAAACTTTTCGGGGGAGGAAGCAGACGAAAGGAGCTTGGTGTCGCCGTGATGGACTATGATAAGCTTTTGTCAAGCACCGTACAGGATATAAGGTTCTCGGGTATTCGTAAGTTTTTCGACATTGCCGCCACTATCGAGAACGTTATTTCTTTGTCGGTGGGAGAGCCTGATTTTAAAACTCCTTGGGCAATAAGAAAAGAAGCAATAAGAACTCTCGAAAAGGGCAAGACCAACTATACCGCCAATGCGGGGCTTATCGACCTGAGAAAAGCAATTTCGGGGTACATTGAGAGAAAGAACGGACTGCAATATGATCCCAATCATGAAATAGTTGTTACCGTGGGCGGTTCCGAAGCAATCGACATTGCGTTTCGCACTGTCTGCAATCCCGGCGATGAGGTTTTGGTGCCCGAACCCAGCTTTGTGTGCTATGAACCGCTGATAAGAATGGCGGGCGGCACTCCGATTGCCGTACCTCTCAGCCTTGAAAATAATTTTAAGCTTACTCCCAAGGATTTGGAGGGGAAAATAAACGAAAAAACCAAAGCCATTGTGTTCCCCTTTCCCAACAATCCCACGGGAGCGGTTATGAGAAGGAAGGACCTTGAACCTATTGCGGAAATACTGCGCAAAACCGACGTTTTGGTTATCACCGACGAGATATACAGCGAGCTTACTTATGGAGGGGAAGGACACGTTTCCATTGCCCGGCTTGAGGGAATGCGGGAACGCACAATCTTTATCAGCGGCTTTTCCAAAACCTTCTCTATGACAGGCTGGAGATTAGGCTACTTTGCAGCTCCCGAGCCTATTGCAAGACAAATGCTGAAGCTTCATCAGTACGGAATTATGAGCAGTCCCACCGTAAGCCAGTATGCCGCCATAACCGCTCTAAACAGCTGCGACGACGATGTACAGCGTATGAAAAACGAATATGACGCAAGAAGAAGATTCGTAGTAAAGGGCTTTAATGATATAGGCTTGGAATGCTTCGAGCCTGAGGGCGCATTTTACGCATTCCCAAGCATAAAATCAACAGGACTTTCCTCCGAGGAGTTCTGTGAGTGGCTTCTCCGTTCCAAAAAGGTAGCCATTGTTCCCGGCGACGCTTTCGGAGAATCGGGCGAGGGCTTTGTAAGGGTAAGCTATGCTTATTCTCTTTCCCACTTAAACACAGCCCTTGAAAGAATAAAGGAATTTTTAGAGGAGCTTAAAGGTTAAATGGAGCTTTTTGATTTATATGACAGGGACAGAGTGCCGTTAGGCAAAACCGTTGAAAGAGGAAAAGATATTCCCGAAGGCTGTTATCATATTGTCGTTCACGTCTGCATATTTAACTCACAGGGAAAAATGCTGATACAGCAGCGTCAGCCCTTTAAAAAAGGCTGGTCCGGTATGTGGGACGTATCATTGGGAGGCAGCGGGACAGCGGGGGAAAACAGCGCTGAGGCTGCACACAGGGAAACATTGGAGGAAATCGGTCTTGACATATCCTTCAAGGAGCTTCGTCCTGTGCTGACCGTACATTTTGATCATGGCTTTGACGATATTTATACCGTTAATAAGGATGTGGATATAAGCGCTCTTAAATTGCAGTACGAAGAGGTTCAGGCGGTAAAGTGGGCGACCGAGGAGGAAATTATCTCAATGATTAGAAGGGGCAGCTTTATTCCTTATCATGAAGCGCTTATTTCGCTTTTGTTCTCTATGAGAAATCACCGAGGAACATTCGTCTATGACGACGGGGAGAAAATGAGCCAATGAACACAGCGAACACTGTCAGCATTAACGCTTACGCCAAAATAAATTTGTTTCTCGATATAACGGGAAGGCGCGACGACGGCTACCACGAGCTTAACAACATTATGCAGAAAATCGACCTGCACGATGCTGTAACCGTCAAAATTTCCCGGGGCAAAAGAAAAATCTCGGTACATTGCGACAACAGGGACGTTCCCTGCGATGAAAGGAATATTGCTTATAAAGCCGCCGAGGCGTATCTTGACGAAGCCGGGATTGACGCCGAAATTGATATTGAAATCGAAAAAAGGATTCCGCTGATGGCGGGGCTTGGAGGCAGCAGCACAGACGGGGCGGCTGTTTTAAAGGCTTTGGAGGGATTTTTCGGCTGCATTGGGAAGGATAAGCTTAATGCTGCTGCGGCTAAATTAGGCGCCGACGTTCCGTTTTGTTTAAGCGGAAAAGCGGCATTGTGTAAGGGCATTGGAGAGGCAATGACAGAAATAACGGGGCTTCCCGATTGCTCATTGCTGATTGTTAAGCCCGATTTCTCATGCAGCACCGCAAAAGCTTACGGACTCTACGATGAGAACCCGATTAAAAGCAGGGGTGAGCCTTTGAAGCTTTTGAAAGCCCTTTCCGAAGGCAGTATCAGTAACATAGGAAAAGAGCTTTACAATGTATTTGAGCCGCTTTACAATGACGGCGGAATTCAAAAAATAAAAAACGCTCTGATTGAATGCGGCTCATTGGGCGCATTGCTGACAGGCAGCGGCAGCGCCGTCTATGGAATTTTTTCCGATAGAGCGCAGGCGGAAAAGGCCGGCAGCAGGTTTAGCTGCTCCCAATATATAAAATTTGTGACAAATCCTTGTTCGGGTATTGAAATTTTATAAAAAATCTGTTAAAATAAAAAGAATAGAGATGGCAAAGGAGGTTTTGACATGGTGCTTATTCGCAGTCATTTAGGCGAAATAAATATTTCTAAGCAGTTTTTTTCCCAGCTTATCGGCGGCACTTTAACGGACTGCTTCGGAGTTGCGGATACCAACGCCTGCTCCCCTAAGCAAAACTTTTTCGAGTCGCTGCCCATATTCAAGAAAAACAGCTTTATCGAAAAAGGCGTTGCGGTCAAATCCCTTAAGGGAAAGCTGAGAGTTGACCTTCATATAACCGTGATGTACGGCGTAAATATCGCCTCGGTGGTCAAAAGCATACAGCATAAGATAACATATGTTATTGAAGAGGAAACGGACATTGAGGTGGAGAGCGTCAATGTTTATGTAGACGGTATCAAATCATAACCGAAGGGAGTCAAGGACTTGAATATAAACGGTAAGACGCTCCGTGACGCTGTCATATCGGGAGCAAATAATATAGTAAATAATAAAAGCAAGGTGGACGAGCTGAACGTGTTTCCAGTTCCCGACGGAGACACGGGTACAAATATGTCCATGACTATCACCAATGCGCTGCCTGAGCTTAAAATGATGAGCGACGGAGTAACGGTGGGGCAGGTAGCCGAAACCACCGCCTCGGCAATGCTGAGAGGGGCAAGAGGAAATTCGGGAGTTATACTCTCGCTTTTGTTCAGAGGACTTTCCAAAGGTCTTGCCGGCAAGAAGGAAGCAACAGGATTAGATATAGCAAAGGCTTTAAGTCTTGGCGTTGAAGCGGCGTACAAATCGGTTATGAAGCCCACAGAGGGCACTATCCTCACTGTGGCAAGAGAAGCTGCGGAGGCTGCATCAAAAAAGGCGGCTGAGACAACCGAGCCTAAGGATATATTTGAAACAATTGTCGCTGCGGCTAAAGCGGCGTTGGATAAAACTCCCGAAATGCTCCCCGTTCTTAAAAAGGCGGGAGTTGTTGACGCAGGCGGAATGGGCTTCCTTGTAGTTATGGAGGGTATGGCAGGGGTTATCGAGGGTAATGCGCCTGTTGCCGCTAAGGAAGAACAGAAGGCGGTGAGAGAACCGGTTATTACCAATGCTGCGGGCAGCGTTGAGGCTAATATAGAGTTTACCTACTGCACCGAGTTTCTTGTTCAGAAAAAGCAGGGCTGCAACGACGCTAAGCTGCTCAGAGCCTACCTTGAATCGATAGGCGACTGCGTTGTGGTAGTTGACGATGATGATATTATCAAGGTTCACGTTCACACCGAGCACCCCGGAAAAGCACTTGAGGAAGGGCTGCTGTTCGGAATGCTCATTAATCTTAAAATAGAAAATATGAAGGAACAGCACAAGAAGCAGGAAAAGAAGGTCGAAATGGCTAAGAAGCAGAAGCTTCAGCCTGTTAAGCCCGAAAAGCGCTTCGGATTCGTTTCTGTGGTAAACGGAAAGGGCTTGGAGAACATCTTTACCGACTTGGGCGTAGACAGCATTGTAAGAGGCGGTCAAACCTCCAATCCCTCCACCGAGGACATTGTGGAAGCAATTTTGGCTACTCCAGCCGAAAATGTTTTTGTGCTGCCCAACAATAAAAATATAATTATGGCGGCTGAACAGGCGCTGAAGCTTATAACCGACAGAAGGGTTATCGTTTTGCAGTCAAGGACGGTTCCGCAAGGCATTGCCGCTATGATGGCATTTGATCCGGAGGGAGACGTAAACGAAAACAGCGTGAATATGACGGCGGCTCTCGATAACGTGGGTACAGGCTCGGTGACCTTTGCGGTAAGAGACAGCGAATTTGACGACAGGAAGATAAAGCAGGGCGATATTTTGGCAATGGAAAACGGCAGGCTTGCGGTAGTTGAGCGGGACGTAAAGAAGGCGCTTATTAAAATCACAAGGCGGCTTCTTAAGAGCGATTCCTCTTATGTTACCGTTATTTACGGCTCGGACGTTACCGACGACGATGCGGAGGAGGCTTATCAGGCGCTTAAAGCAAAGCTTGGCGGCGATGTGGAGGTCGTTTTAGTCAACGGAGGACAGCCGATTTATTATTACATTGTTTCGGTGGAATAAGCCTTAATTCTATGATAAATAGTTTTAAAACCGTTTTGGTTTGAACAAAACCGAACGGTTTTTTCGACCGCAAAAGGGCTTTAAAAAAATAAGCATCTTTCCTGAAAGCCTCGATAAAGTTTTCGTCCACCTTTTTCAAAAGGTGGTAGGGTTTCC
>CAYMFX010000164.1:0-5055 GCA_964389845.1 uncultured Ruminiclostridium sp. | reverse complement strand
TGCCGCCATTTGATAGAACGTTGGGCTACTCCGTTATAAAGTTGGACGATATTCTAAATGGCTATGGCAGTTTTTTTGAAGATGGGCTTAGTTCTATGGACTATTCGCTTGGCTATATTGACGAAGATTTTGTGAATGAATACGGCTACGGCGAGAAAGACGATTATGACCATTACTCACTACGGCTGAGCAGATTTGATCTTCGACCACTCAAAAAAGAGGACTTGGCTGACGAGGACATTGCCGATGACTTGCGCGAATTAAACAGCAGTATAGATTCTTTTTTAGATATATACATTGATTTTCTGAACGCTAATTTGCAAGTTCATCAGACTTACAAACCATTTATCAGTGATTGGCTTAACCGCAATGAGGCGTTTCCGACCATTGAGGAGACAGCGCGTTATTTTATGGATTTTAACCGCTCAAAAGGACTGAATTTTGAATGAATAAAGTGCAGAATGCAATCGTTCGGATACAAATCCATACTTGATGAGGGCGGCAATTCTATCCTCTGCGAGGAGATAAAGTTCACCGATTTAGGTTCATTTCTATATTATGATTTCTTCCGCGGCATTGCGCAAAATTATCTCCCGAACCGTTGCAGAAACTGCGGGAAATACTTTTTGATTAGAGGCTCATGGTATTATACATACTGCGATAATCCTCTTGCCGACGAGCCGGACAAGATCTGCCGGGACATTGGTTCTAAACATCGTTACGCTGAAAAATGCAAGAACGATCCAATTTGGCAAACCTATAATCGAGCTTACAAGGCTCACTACGCGAGGTATATGAAAAAGAAAATGACCGTTTCCGAATTTGAGGAGTGGTCACGATTTGCGTCCGAAATCAGGAATAAGGCGCTGGCGGGGGATATTCCTTTTGAGCGGTATTATGCGGATATTCGGAAGTAAAAAAGCTGAGGTGAGGTTTCACCACCTCAACTTTTTGCTCCGCCTATTCTTCTTTGTTTTATGCGGCTCATTTTTTGAAGACAAAACAATAGGATTGCCGCTGCTCCTGCCATACATACTCCGAACATCGTTCCCGTGATTGCCGCGAGAGATTTCGCATTGACGCCTCCGACCGCAAAGATAGTCACGAAGGTAGATAGTGCCGCGACTATGCCCGCGCCCCAGGGCTGGCAAAATCCCCTGTACACCAACGGAAAGAATACAAGGAAAACGGAAATAATTGACGCTACAAGACACAATGCGGATTTCAAGGCTGTGTAAACAGTATGTAAATTATTTTGTTCAAAGCGGATTTTATTATTTCGTTTTGAAACATGTAAATTTGCTGCCAACCACCCAAACCGTATGCCCTATTGCAGTGCCGATAAGAGCGCCCGCAATAACATCAGAGGGAAAATGAACATAAAGATACAACCGCAAAAACGCGATCAGGAAAGCCAGGATCAAAGCGGGAATACCGAGCCGTTTATCCGCATGATACAAAATCAACGCTGCTGCAAATGATGACATTGTATGTCCCGACGGAAATGAATAATTTGTCGGAGCGGAGATCAGCAAATTAACGGCTGTATTCAAAGAGCAAGGACGAGCCCTTGCAACAAGATTTTTCAGACTCTCAGATTTCTGACGACCGCGCAGCACACAAGTCCGCCCATAAGCATAAATGTGTTTTTTCTGTGCTTCCTGATAAAAAGCAAAATTAAGGCGGCAGCGATCCAGATCATGCCGGCGTTTCCGAGAAAGGTGATCATCGGCATAATTATATCCAGAAATCCACAGGAAAGCTTTTCGTGTAAAAAATCCAGTATTATAAAGTCAATATTGGTAATTGTTTGCATTGATCTTACCTTTCATTATTTAATAAGCATTATCAGCGTTCCTGCAACTATTAACAGCAGTCCCGCCAGCGCTTTTTTTGACAGCTTTTCCTTGAAAACTATGCAGGAAAATACCACCGTAACAACAATGCTCAGCTTGTCAATGGGCACTACAACGCTTGCAGCTCCGTCTTGAAGCGCTTTATAATAACACAGCCATGAGCCGCCCGTTGCAAGTCCCGACAGACCGATAAATATCAGCTCTTTTTTGGGAATGCTTTTTACTTTACATGCTTTTTTCGTGACGAATACCATAACCCATGCCATAATCAACACCACAACGGTGCGTATCGCCGTACCTAAATTGGATTCCACCTCCGAAATGCCGATTTTTCCGAGAATGGAGGTAAGGCTTGCGAACACCGCCGAGCCTGCCGCATAAAATATCCAGCTCTTTTTTGCGGGCTTTTTTTCGGCAATGTCCCTTTTCTCAATCATCAAAAAGGTTCCTACGCCGACAAGAACGACCCCCGCCGCTTTTACCGGCGTTATTTCCTCACGAAGAATAATAAACGCTAAAAGTATCGTCAATATCACGGAGGACTTGTCTATGGGAACTACTTTGTTGACGTCCCCCAATTGAAGCGCCCTGAAATAACAAAGCCACGACGCTCCCGTTGCCAAGCCCGACAAAATAAGAAATATCCATGAGCGCCCCGAAATGCTGCCTATACCCGATTGTGAGCCGACAATAAACACCATTACCCACGAAAAAATCAGCACGACTATTGTACGTATAGCCGTAGCCACCGTTGAATCCGTCTGTTTTATGCCGCACTTTGCCAAAATTGCCGTAAGCCCCGCAAATATTGCAGAGCCGAACGCAAATACTATCCACATTTTTGTCACCTCATTTATTTGCAGGGAAAATAACGCTTATTTCCGTGCCCTTGTTTTCTTCGCTTTTAAGCTTTATTTCCGCATTATGACAAATTGCGCCGTGCTTTACTATGGCAAGTCCTAAGCCCGTTCCTCCCGCTGATTTGGAACGTCCCTTGTCCACTCGGTAGAACCTCTCGAAAACACGTCCTTGCGCATATGGGGGTATGCCTATTCCCGTGTCCCGCACGGTCAGTGTAACGGTGTGCTTTTCCGTGTCCGAGGATATGATTACGTCTGCCCTGCCGCCGTCTTTATTGTATTTTACAGCGTTGTCGCAAAGATTAAAAATCATTTCATCAAGAATTTTCCCCACGCCGATTATCTTTGCGCTTCCCGCAACGGTTAAAGCAACGTTTTTACTTTCGGCGGCAAGCTCCAACCGCTTTACAACATCCTCCGAAAGCTCACGCAAATTCACGCTTTCCCAACGGAACCCTGCGGAATTTTCTTCAAGCTCGGACAGCTTGATAATGTCCCCCACTAAAAATATGAGCCTTTGGGCTTCATCATATATGGACTTTGAAAAATCCTCGGCAACGTCATCGGGAACCCCCCTTATCATCATTTCCGCAAATCCCAAAATGGAGGTCAAGGGAGTTTTCAGCTCGTGGGAAACATTTGCGGTAAACTCTCTGCGGAGCTTTTCACGCTGAGTGCGCTCGGTAACGTCTAAAATAACTATCACCGCACCGATGACCTTATCCCCGTCATAAACAGGGTTGGCGATAAGACTGTAGCTGCTTTCCTTAAGCCCCATTTCATTTTCTGAACGCTCTCCCGACAAGGCGTGTTCCACGGCGTTTCTGAAGGGACTTGTGCGGTTTATCGCCAATACGTTTCCCTTTGGCGGCTCGGAAATTCCAAGAAGTCTTAAAGCGGCGGAATTATAAGTAAGCACATTTCTTTCCGAATCGATAACCAAAAATCCCTCGCTCATATTTTCGGTTATCAGCCGAATTTCCTCCTGCATTTGCTTTGCTGTCTGCATTTGTTCATCAATAACCTTTTTTTGACGGGATATTTTTTTAAGCAGCGGCGAAAGCTCCTCATAAGCGTTGTTATTTTCAGGCTCGTCAAGGTCAAGTGAATTTATCGGCTTCACAATGCTTTTAGATACTCTTGACGACAGCAAAAAGCAAAGCACGGAGGCTATCAGCAGTATCACGATTATGGGCTGCACAAGACCCAACAGTATGGTCGCCACCGTGTAATGTGTTACCGAAACACGCAGAATGCTGCCGTCCGACATTTTTACGGCATAGTAAATAATTTTTTCGGTCAATGTGTCGGAATAGCGCACGCTGGTTCCGCTGCCGTTTTCCAATGCTTGCTTCACCTCGCTGCGTTCAAGGTGGTTTTCTAACTCTGCAGCATTTGTCTCGGTATCGGCAATGACAGTGCCGTCAGGCGCAATAAGCGTAACGCGTTCCCCCGTATCTGTGATTTTATCGATATAGTTTGTGCCCTCTCCTTCAACCGCAAGCATTATATAGACCGCCTTGTCCTTTAGCTCGCTGATAAGCTGTTCCTCAAAATACTGATATAAAATCCCAAAAACGAAAAACAGACTTACCCCAAGCACTAACAAAGCTGTCAGAAGGGAGGAGCGAAATATTTTTTTAGTCATCTTTTTTTCCTATTTTATAACCAACGTTTTTAACGGTCTGAATATAATTTCCTGCCGTTCCCAATTTAGAGCGCAGATTGCGGATATGAACGTCCAAGGTTCGTGACTCGCCGTAAAACTCTCCCCATATTTTTGTGAAAAGCTCTTCACGGGTCACTGCCTTTCCCTCGGCTTCAAGCAGCATGGTCAGCAGCTCAAATTCCTTGTAGGAAAGGGCAAGCTCTTTTCCGGACAGCTCCGCAATACGCCGTGCGGGATATACCGCAAGCTCGCCGATACGGTAAATTTTCTCGTTGTCTGAGCAGCTTCGGTACCGCCTGAGAACGGCGTTTACTCTCGACACTAACTCCGACATTCCGAAGGGCTTGGCTATATAATCGTCTGCGCCGAGATCAAGCCCCGTCACCTTGTCAAACTCGCTGTCTTTGGCGGTCAGCATAATAACGGCGGTATCATTGTCAAAGGCACGTATTTTTTTCAGTATGGACAGCCCGTCCTCACCCGGAAGCATAATATCTAACAAAATCAGGTCGGGTCTTGCCTTCCTATATCTGCTCCAAAACTCCTCGGGTGCGGCAAAGCCTTCTATTTCAAAGTTCTCTCTTGACAAAGCATAGCATACTAATTTGCGTATATTATCGTCGTCCTCGACTAAATATATTTTTCCCATATAAAATCACCCTGTTTAATT
>CAYMFX010000163.1:0-5068 GCA_964389845.1 uncultured Ruminiclostridium sp. | reverse complement strand
TATACCGATTTTCTTCCTCATCGTCAATACCGTCCAATCTCTGAGCGTCGCTGACAGGTCCGAGAGTTGTAACGGTAAGCACCTGTGTCTGACCTCTTGTAAACAGTCCCGAACCGTGAACACGGGGCAATAGTCCAACCTCGGCGGCAAGAGGTCTCATCTGATCCATGCCTCTGCCGTCGACACGCTTCTGCTCGTCCAATAACCAGCGGCGAACAATAAACTTCTGAAGCTTATAAATGCACTCGTCAATCATTGCAGTCTGCTCTGGATACTGCTCGTCAAACTCCTCGTGAATCTCGTCCTTAATGGGCTGTAAACGTGCCTCCCTGATGTTTTTGTCATCGGTGTCAAGCGCATACTTTACCTTGTCGGTGTATTTATTTTGAATAGCTTCAAAGAGGTCATGGTCAACCTCCATAGACTCAAATTCAAACTTGGGCTTTCCTATTTCCGCTCTTATGCTGTTTACAAAAGGAATGATTGAATTAACTATCTCCTCATGTCCCTTCATAATGGCGTCCAGCATTGTATCATCGTCAACCTCGTTAGCTCCCGCCTCAATCATTACTACCTTCTTTTCGCTTGAAGCAACGGTAAGCTGTAAATCCGACTTAGCTCTCTGCTCAGCATCGGGCATAAGCACGATTTCACCGTCCACAAGTCCTACAGAAATTCCTCCTATAGGTCCGTTCCAAGGAATATCGGAAATTGAAACGGCAATTGAAGCGCCTATCATAGCGATAATTTCGGGCTGTGTATCGGGATCGACCGCAAGCACCGTCATAACAATCGAAACATCGTTTCTCATATCCTTTGGAAACAAGGGGCGCATAGGGCGGTCAACCACACGGGAGGTGAGAATAGCCTTCTCGCTTGGCTTTCCCTCTCTCTTAAGATAGCTGCCGGGAATCTTTCCCACAGCATAAAGCTTTTCTTCATAATCCACCGACAGCGGGAAGAAGTCAACGCCGTCACGGGGCTTTTCGCTTGCGGTAACATTTACCATTACCACCGTTTCACCGTAGCGAACCCAGCATGAACCGTTGGCAAGTCCGCAGGTCTTACCTGTCTCAACAGTCAATTCCCTGCCGGCAAAGGTTGTTTTAAACACTCTGTAATTTTCAAACATAATATTCCTCCTTGTTATTTGAGAGGAAAGGCTTTAGCAATAAATTCAGCTCCCCTATACGGAAGGAAGCTCAATTTAATGCTAAACTTCACTTTCCTCTTTAT
This sequence comes from uncultured Ruminiclostridium sp., assembly GCA_964389845.1. Classification (GTDB taxonomy): domain Bacteria; phylum Bacillota; class Clostridia; order Oscillospirales; family Ruminococcaceae; genus Ruminiclostridium_E. Next base: position 3,832 of record CAYMFX010000163.1, on the reverse strand, counting down.
TTGTGTGTGCTGCTTTCAGTTCCTTCGTTTTCCTAAAAGAAAAATTAAAAAGGCAGAACGGCGATAACCGCTCTACCTTTTTGGCAATTACTTACGAATACCCAACTTAGCAATGATAGCACGGTAACGCTCGATGTCCTTTTTCTGGAGGTAGTTGAGGAGGTTACGTCTGTGACCTACCATCTTGTGAAGACCTCTTCTTGAATGATGATCCTTCTTGTGGGTCTTAAGGTGCTCGGTGAGGTCGGAAATTCTCTTAGTGAGAATAGCAATCTGAACCTCGGGAGAGCCTGTGTCGTTTTCGTGGGTACGGTTGCTTTCGATAATCGCAGTTTTTTCTTCTTTCAGTAACATTGTTACACCTCTTAAAAATTTTATTTCCAAAGCTTAGCCAAGGGATACGGTGTTTCCCGAAAGGGCAAAATCCTCAAAGCCAAGCCAAGGATAAGCCGTTATTTTGGCATTAGCCGCATAACATTGAAATTATACCACATTTATTTGTCTTTGTAAATACCTTTTGAAAAAATTTTGTCAATTTGTCAACAGGTATTACATAATCATTGGAGCCTTTAGAATTATTTCATCAAATTAGTGTATTCAATTATTTCTCACTGTCATTTTTTTAAAAAACCGCAAACTCGTATTATATGGTCGTTTGCAATGACGACAAAAACATTCAAAATTTCGCATTATTAAAAGAAATAGTGAAAACTTTTAAAAAAATTTAAAAAAACACTTGAAATTTAAACAAACATAGTGTATTATTAATTATAGGAAATGAATTGTTCATTGTTGAGTGACTTTATAAAAAATGAAAAACACGTGATATGCTTCGACAAAAAATTTTATTGCGGGAGGTGACAATGGATAAGAAAAAAATTGAGCGAATCAACTTTCTTGCTTCGAAATCGAAGCGTGAAGGTCTTACCTGCGAGGAAAAGCTTGAACAGCAGGCTCTAAGAGACGAATATCGGGAAGGCTACAGAAGAAATTTGACCGCTCAGCTCAATAATGCTTATTTCGTGGACGGAAACGAAAAAACAAAAAGCAAGCAATGATTCTTATAAAAAAGAATCATTGAAGGCTACCAAAGCAAAAAAAGCATCTCTAAAAAAGGAAGGAATTAATTATGCTTTCTGCACCAACTCTTAAAGGTTTGATCTCCTATCTCTCATCATTGGACGGTATTGCTGCTGTTTATGATGAAAATTTCAATTTAGCGGATTCCACTGACAAGGAATTTTTCAAAAAGCTTAATCTTGACGAGATTAAGGCTGATCCTCCCACAAGGCTTGAATCATATTACAAAATTGAGGTAGACGGAGAAAGATACGTTCTTTCCGTTACCCCTATATTTAAGAGCAAGCGTGTTATAACGGCGTATTCCCTTGTAGCACGAAACGATTATCAGATATTTAAACAGGCTGCTGTGGGAATGATGCCAGAGTATTTCTCGCTTATTCTCGATGATATTAAAAAGAACCTCAGCGAATGCACCGACCTCAATGATTTGGCTGTCAAAGAGGTAAGCGCCAAAAGATCGGCGTCCTTGCTGTCAGCTCAAAAGCAAATGATAAGAAATCTCTGCTCCAAGGTTGATGATACCACCTACTCAATCTTTGCCCATTCACAGGTAAACAGCAGGGTAAACTGCAATGTAACCGCATTGATCAGCGCATTATGCAGCGATACCTCCGAATGCTTAAAGGGCGTTAAAAGAAAGGTAAGCTTAGAGCTTGAAGAGAAAAATCTTTACGCTAAGATTGATTACAACCTATTTGCCACGGCGTTTGCAAATATTATTAAATATCATCTTAACAACTCCCCTCTTAAGTCTGCAATCAGCATTACATCCATTATAAGTGAAGAAGGAAATTTTGTGCTGACTGTTAAGACAAAGGCTTCCGGCAAGAAAACGATAAATGAAAATATTACAGAAAGCAAATATTTCCGTGACCTTGCCCATAAGCTGATTTGCTACGACTGCAAGGGCGAATGTGAGTTTTCCGTTTCGGGAGGATATGTCTGCACCGTTGTCACCGTTCCCGTATCCAAGAAAAACCGCGGTTCCCTCCTGACAGGCAAAAACTCCGCTTATTTGGACGAGGACTATAAGCCTATGAAAGCGATTCTTGAGGATAATATTAAATGGGAATCCGACGAACTAAAGGAAATAAAAGCGCTTAAAAAGTCGGAAAATGACTAATAGTCCCTGCTAAATGATTTTTTCCAATTTTTTTAAAAATGTTATCACATAACTATCATAATTGGACAGTATAATACAAATTGTCAAGAGAAATCTTGATATGTGGTTAATGACACATTAATCATAATTTCCTCTCCCAACATTTTCATTATAATTTTATTTGATTTCGCACAAGTTTGTGAACGACGTTCAGTTTAGGCGAAAGCTCAGACTGAACGATTTTTTTTAAGAGGAGGATAAGGTAATGTACAAAATATTGATTGCCGACGATGAACAGAAAATAAGAGAGGTGCTGAGAGAATATGCCGAATATGAGGGGCATGAGGTGGTCGAGGCGGTTGACGGAATGCAGGCTGTGGAGCTGTCAAAGCAGGAGGACTTCGACATAATTATCTTGGATATTATGATGCCCCGTCTTGACGGGTTTTCAGCTTGCAAGGAAATTCGCAAGTTTAAGCAGACGCCCGTTCTTATGCTTTCGGCAAGAGGCGAGGAATATGATAAGCTTTTCGGCTTTGAGATAGGCGCGGACGATTATGTGGTAAAGCCCTTCTCTCCCAAAGAGGTTCTTGCCCGTATCAACGCTATAATCAAGAGAAATAAGGCGGGAGACTCCGCCGCCGAAATTGTTTCATTTGAGGGACTTGAGATAAACTTTACGGCGAGAGACGTTAAAATTGACGGCGAAAAGGCTAATCTCACTCCAAAGGAATATGACCTGCTGTTTTATCTTGTAAGGAACAAGAATATTGCGCTTTCAAGAAATAAGCTTCTTGAAGAGGTGTGGGGCTACGACTTCTTCGGCGACGACAGAACTATAGACACTCACATTAAAATGCTGAGAAACAATTTAGGACCCTACAGAAAATTTATCGTCACCTTGAGAGGCATGGGCTATAAGTTTGAGGCGGACTGATGAGAGAATATATCAGAAGCATTCGTTTCAGAATATGGATAACCTTTGTGGCTTTTTCCTTGGGAACAATCGGCATACTGCTGTTTGCGCAGATTATTCTTACTCCGCTTTTCTACGGGCGAATGAAAACTCAGGAATATATAACCGCTTCAACGGATATAAAAACATATATGGCTGCAAACGACTGGAGTCCCCACCTAATTTCAGATATGGTGGAGCTGAAAGGCTTTGTGGGCGAGCTTGCCACTACTCATCAGTTTGAAATAATAATAAATATTCCCGCTACAAACGGCACTATTTATGTTTCCCGTTCGGGGGGCAACGATATTTTGGGTCGGACAGTGAGCGACGAAATAAAAAATGCTCTTTTTAAAGCTAAAAACGGCACTATTATTTCCAAAACCGAGAACAACGGATTGGAAGGAGTAACCCTTGCCACATATGTTTTAGCGGATTACGGAACACTATCCGATAATACCGCCGCCCTCAGCGCCAATGTCCTTGATGCGGAAAATGACCGTCAGGTGTTAGCATACATTTTCATTTTCGGCTACACAGAGCCGATAGGCACGACCCTGAGCATAGTCAATGCACTTTCATTTATCTGCTCCAATGTAATATTGGTGGCAGCCTGCATTATTTCAATTATGATTTCCTCGCATATCGCAAACCCCCTTGTTAAAATTTCAAGAAATGCCAATATTTTTGGC
>CAYMFX010000162.1:0-5074 GCA_964389845.1 uncultured Ruminiclostridium sp. | reverse complement strand
CTTGGAGAACTGAGGCGCACGACGTGCAGCCTTCAAGCCGTACTTCTTTCTTTCCTTCATTCTCGGGTCACGGGTAAGGAAGCCTACCTTCTTGAGAATGGGACGAAGCTCCTCGCTGTACTGGAGAAGCGCTCTGGAAAGACCGTGACGGATTGCGCCTGCCTGTCCTGTAACGCCGCCGCCTGCAACTGTGCAGACAATGTCAAACTTCTCGGTGGTGCCGGTAAGCACTAAGGGCTGACGCGCGATAAGCTTAAGGGTGTCCAGACCGAAGTAGTCGTCAATATCTCTATTGTTAATTGTGATTTTTCCCGAACCGGGATAAACACGAACTCTTGCAACGGAATGCTTTCTTCTGCCTGTGCCGTAGTAATATGGTTTTGACTCGTACATATTGTTTATCCCTCCTTAAAATTCAAATTTTTCGGGCTTCTGAGCGGCATTAACGTGTTCTGCGCCTCTGTAAAGGCGAAGACGGGTCATTGCCTTTCTGCCGATAGTGTTGTTGGGGAGCATACCGTAAACCGCAAGCTCCATTGCTTTCTCGGGCTTGGTTTCCATCAGCTTGCTGTACTTGATTTCTCTGAGGTGACCGATATACCCCGTGTGCCATCTGTAGTATTTCTTCTCAAGCTTCTTGCCTGTAAGCACTGCCTTTTCGCAGTTGATGATGATTACATGGTCGCCGCAGTCACAGTGGGGCGCAAATGTGGGCTTATGCTTGCCTCTGAGCATAAGAGCCGCCTGAGCCGCTACACGTCCGAGGGGCTTGCCCGCTGCGTCAAGAATATACCACTTGCGTTCAACCGTCTGAGGGTTAGGCATATAAGTAGACATATTTTTTCCTCCTGTTTTTTATTATCCGGGTACATTTGTATTTTAACTGTAGTTTAACCCGGTCTGATGCCGAATATTAACTTTATTCGGCGCAACAATCAGTATTATAGCCGCTTAAATCACTTTTGTCAATAGATTTTTTTAAGATTTTTAATATATATACGTATTTCTCTCGTTATCTCTTTAAATTTCTGCTTTTCTCTCGTTATTTTGCTTGACGTTTCAAAAATGCCTCAAAGCAAATCCCCCAAACCGCAGTAAGCAGCTTGGAGGATTTAATATTATGGATAAACAATTATGCTCAAAGGTTTAAGCTCCTGTTGTAGTTGATGATGCGGAGGTTTCGGGCGCCTTTGTTGCCGCCCAGTCGAGAGTTACTTCCTCGCCGGCAGCGTTCTTCTTCATTATCTCGCGGTATTCTGCAAGATAGCCTTCTACTACGGCATACTGTGAATCAATTATAGATGTATAGGTTAAGCCGTCGCCGAATACGGGACCGTCAAGGAGAGGAGTTTCGCCGCTCTGGAACAGGTTGGAAACGTCGCTGCTGAAGCCGTAGCAGTTGTCAAAGAGCATTGTGAAGCGTCCTGTGGTGCTTTTCAGTTCCATCCAGAGGTCGTACTGCTCTTCTGTCCATACAAGCTTGAACTTGGTTTCTCTTGCGGTGCCGCAAACGGGGCATACAGTTACGTTGTTGGCATTTTCTTCCTCGGTGTAAATGTGTCTGCCCTTGCTGTCGGCATTATCGGAGGTATCGCCGCAATCATTATTCATACATTTTGCCTTATAGGATTTAACCTCTGCAAGAGCGTCTCCCTTTGCCTTAGCAAGGTTCTCGGGGTCAACCTCTTCGCTGTGTGCAAAGTTAATCCAGTCGATTGCACCCTTTAAGTTAGGTGCGCCGGAGGGTACCATATAGCCGAGAGTGTCGATGCCGTGATAGTAAGTGTCGGAATTATCGTCTCTGGGGAAGGGTACAAACTTGATTTCTTCTTCCATTCCCTCGTTGAAGAATTTTTCCTTAGCGGCGCCGTATGCCCAAGAGGGATCCATGCCGAGGAAGAGGAGGTTTCCGTCGATAAGAGCTGTGCTGGGGTCTTCGTAGCCGTTGCTGTGACCTGTAGCAGCCTGTTTTTCAGCGCTTGCGCCGAGAAGTCCGTTCTTTCTCATATCGCCGAGCCATGACATACATCTTGTAACATCTGCGTCCTTAAGGTTGTTGATAATTTCATTGTTGGTAACGTCAATGGTCTTTTTGCCGGTGGTAAGGACGAAAATCATTCCGCCAACGCCGTTGTAGCCAATATGATTAGCCGGATCCATATCAACCCACCTCTTAAGCATATCCTCAAAAGCTGTCCATGTCCATTCGTTCTTTTTGAGCAGCTCCATAGGGTCTGTCATACCGGAAGCCATAAGAGCACGGTTGTTGTAGTTAAGAGCAAAGTTGGTCTTAAGCACATTTGGGAAGTAATAATGCTTTCCGTTATACATAAACTGGTCGGCAATGGGCTTCATATCCTTCCACAGATCGCTGTTAATGTCAATATATGAATCAAGAGGAGTATAAACGTTATAGCTTATCGCATGAGGGAAGCTTCTCCACTCATAACGTACAAGGTCGGGAGAATCGCCGGCGGCGATAAACGTACCGAGAGCCTGAAAATACTCATCGCCGGAGCCGCACTTGCGGATTTCAACCGTTCCGCCGTATTCCTTCTCAAACTTAGCTAACTTTTCTTCGTTTTCGGTGTCCCATGTTCCCTCGTATGTAAGATAGATTAAGTTTCCTGTAGGTGCGTTTTTGTCAATGGGTCTTTCTTCCGCTTCGCTAAAGCTTATGTCGGGTGCGGGAGTAGTATCTCCGTCTCCTGTTCCGGTGCTGCCCTGAGAGCTGTTCTGTTGACAACCCACAAGGCTCAGCGTCATTGTTCCCGCCAATAAAAGTGCTATAGGCGTCTTAAATTTTTTCATTTTAATCTCCTTTTCATAAAATTTTGACTTTGCATACAAATGCTGTATAAACAAATTTACAATAATGTATTCGTTTACATTGCATTAATATTATATCATAAGAAGAAAATCGGTTCAATTGCTTACAATGAGAATTTTATCAGGTTCATTTGTTAATCTTGCACAAATAAGCAGCTTTAATTTGATAAAATTTTCTATTAGAAACCACTTGACATTGAAATTAAAAAGTGATAAATTATATTTAGCACTCGGAGAGCAAGAGTGCTAACAGCTGAATGAATTGAGTGCCAAACCTTTGGTCGGAGGACGGCTACAGTTGAGGTTACGGCTGAAGTACGGGAAAGAGCGGTCAGGGAATGGAAAAAAGAACTCTCAAGGTATTGGAAACGGTGGTGGACGAATATATCAGGAGCGGCGAGCCGATAGGCTCAAAGCTGGTGCAGGAAAAGCTTGATATGAAGGTGTCCTCCGCAACCATACGCAACGAAATGGCGATGTTGGAGCAGTTAGGGTATCTTGAACACCCGCATACCAGTGCGGGAAGAGTTCCTACCTTCAGCGGCTACCGACTTTATATAGAAAACTTTATGCCGGAGCACAGGCTGTCCCGGGAGGAGAAGGAGCAGATAGACAAAATCTTTGAGAATATCGGCGCCGATACCGACGACGAGCTTATCGAGGAGGCGGGCAGAGCGCTGGCGGAGGTCACAAAGTGCGCTATTATCACCGCCAATGAAACAAGTAAATTTTCGGTTATCACAAAGGTTGAGGTTATCCCTACGGGGAAAAGAATGTACGTGCTGCTGCTGATAACCTCGGGAGGAAATATCAAGAATCGGGTTTGCAGGCTGCAGTTTGACCTTACCAACGAACAGGTTCAGTTTTTCAGCCGTTTTGCAGAAGAGAATCTTACGGGATTGAACCTTGAAAATATTTCCGAGGAGCTTATGGAAAATCTTTCGGCGGCATTGGGAAGCTACATGATGATGCTGTCGCCCCTTATGAAGGGCATTGCGGAAATGTCGGCGGAGATGATGCACGAACAGGTGGACGTTAAAGGAGAAGCCAACCTTATCACCTGCGAACAGTTCCGGGGTCACGAGATAGCGGCGATGCTGGAAAACAAAAACAGACTTTCAAGCCTTATGGATAATGCATTTTCGGGAATAAATATAATGTTCGGGAAGGAAGGAGAGAACGATGAAAGCTTTGTTATCTCCAACTCCAGCATTATAACCAGCTCCTTTGAGAAGGACGGAAACAAGGCGGGAAGCTTCGGCGTTATCGGACCCATGAGAATAGACTACAAGAAGGTTATACCTTATCTTGAATATTTTTCCAATAAGATAACCAATATTCTTAGCTCGGAAAAGGAAGACGAAGAGCTGATGCTTATAGAAAAGGAGGCAAAGGACATTGAGTAAAAAGAAAGAACAGAAGGAAGAAATTTCGGAGGAAAAGGAGACAAAGGAAGCGGAAGAAACTGTTTCCGAGGCAAAGGAGGAAACTAAGGAAGAAAAGGACTCAATATCTCCATTTTCCGATGAACTGAAAAAGAAGGACGAGGAGATAGAGAAGATTAAGGATCAGCTGCTCAGAAATATGGCGGAGTACGACAACTACCGAAAGAGAACCGCTAAGGAACGGGTCGAATTAGAGCCTGAGATTACGGCAAAAACCGTCGGCGAATTTCTTGCGGTGGCGGACAGCTTGGAAAGAGCGCTCCAGTCCGAATGCTCCGACGAGAACTTTAAAAAGGGCGTACAGATGATTTACGATTCATTTATGGAAACCTTGGAAAAGTTAGGCGTTGAACAGATTCCCGTCGAAGGCACATTTGATCCCACAGTGCATCAGGCAGTTCAGCAGGTTCCCGCCGAGGAGGGACAGGAGAGCGGACAGATTGCTTCCACCTTCCGGAAGGGCTATAAGCTTGGCAGCAGGATACTGAGATTCGCCATGGTTGCCGTTGTGGCATAAAAACGAAAGCGAGAAATAATATATATTTATTCAACAATTGAAAGGAATGATTATTATGGGAAAGATTATAGGAATTGACTTAGGTACAACAAACTCCTGCGTATCCGTTATCGAGGGCGGCGAGCCTATTGTTATCACAAACTCCGAGGGCAGCAGAACCACTCCTTCGGTAGTCGCATTCACAAAAGAGGGAGAGCGGCTTGTGGGACAGCTTGCAAAGAACCAGGCGGTCACTAACCCGGACAAAACGGTTATCTCCATTAAGCGTCATATGGGCAGCGAC
>CAYMFX010000161.1:0-5101 GCA_964389845.1 uncultured Ruminiclostridium sp. | reverse complement strand
CAGTAAAAGGGCAAGTCAGACGGTGCTTCGGAAGTTTCCGAGGAGGTCAATTATAATTGATTTTAAGCGGTACATACATTTTTTTGGATATTATTTCAAGAAAGGATATAAAATGATTGAGGTAAAAAATCTTACCAAGCAGTTCGGAAGCAAGACGGCTGTGAGAAATATTTCCTTTTCAGTGAATGAGGGGGAAATTCTCGGCTTTTTGGGTCCCAACGGCGCAGGTAAGTCAACCACCATGAATATGCTGACCGGGTATATTTCTTCCACCTCGGGAACAGCCATGATCAACGGTATCGACGTGCTGGAGGATCCAATAGGCGCTAAAAGGAACATAGGGTATCTGCCGGAAAAGCCTCCCGTGTATGGAGATATGACCGTTAAGGAGTATCTTAACTTTGTGTACAGCCTTAAGAAAAGCAAGCTGCCTAAAGAGAGCCATTTAGCGGAGATATGCGAGTTAGTGGGCATTACCGATGTGCGCAGCAGACTGATACGGAACCTTTCAAAGGGGTATCAGCAGCGTGTAGGCTTCGCTCAGGCTTTGGTGGGTAATCCCGGAGTGCTGATACTGGACGAGCCTACGGTAGGTCTTGACCCTAAGCAGATAATTGAAATAAGAACGCTTATTAAGAAGCTCGGAAAGCATCATACGGTTATTTTATCCTCCCACATTTTGCCGGAGGTACAGGCGGTGTGCGATAAGATAGTGGTTATCAGCAGCGGCAGTATAGTGGCTAACGATACCACGGACGCTTTGGCAAAAAATCTTTCGGCGGATCATAAGCTTGTGCTTAGAACAGAGGGGAACAGCGAGGATATTAAAAAGCTGCTTTCTTCAATCCCCGGAATGGAAAGAGTTTATGTAAACAGAGAGGCGGAGCCGGGAGTGTATGAGTATTTTCTTGAAGCGGCTCAGGGCAAGGATTTAAGACGTGAGATTTCCAAAAAGCTTTCCTCACGAAACTATCCCATTCTGATGATGAAGTCCAATGAGCTTACATTGGAGGAAATATTCCTTAAGCTTACCACAGGCGACAACTACGGACGGGTGGATATGTAGAACGTGTTCAGTTTATTTTTCGGCAGAAAGGATTTTTAAAAAATGTTAGCGATAATGAAGCGGGAGCTTATGTCTTATTTTACCTCTCCCCTCGGATATGTTTTTGTGGCGGTGTTTTATTTATTTTCGGGAGTGTTCCTCTATCTCTTTACATTAACTAATCAGACGGCGGATATGAGCTCGGTGTATATAGGAATGTTTTTCGTAATGCTGATTATGATACCGATACTTACAATGAGGCTTATGGCGGAGGAGAACAAGCAGAAAACGGATCAGCTTCTGCTGACCTCTCCCGTTAGTCTGCCACGGCTCGTAATGGGCAAGTTTTTGTCGGCGTTTATTATATTGGCGATGTGCATGGTGATATTCCTGATTTACGGCATTGTGCTCGGATTTTTTACAAGCATAAACTGGTCCGTTATTTTGGGCAATATTTTGGGTATGCTGCTTTTGGGAGCGGTTTGTATTGCGGCGGGACTGTTTATTTCAACTCTTACCGAGAATCAGATGATTGCGGCGGTGGGAGCTATCGGACTTAATATCGGTCTTTTGCTCATAGACTCCTTTGCTGCGGTTATGCCTACCGAGTTTTTGCGGAATGTTGTAGGCTCTCTCTCCGTTTATACACGGTACAATGAGTTTACCTTAGGCATATTCAGTCTCTCCAACATCTTCTTCTTTGTGAGCATGGCGTTTGTGTTCGTGTTCCTCACAGTGAGGGTGCTGGAAAAGAGACGCTGGGCGTAACTGTTTTGTGGAAGGAGCTGCAATATGAGCAATAAGAATAAAAAAAATAATAACGATAAAAAGATCAATGAAGAAATCGTTGATATAAACGCCGAGACTGAGGCAAAGGCGGAAAAGAAGGAAGAAAAGGCTTCTCCCAAAAAAGCCTCGGGAAGCGGCAAGGGAAAAAGATTAAAGCGGGGAGCATTGTCGGTAGTGTTTACCGTTATATTTGTGGCGGCTGTGGTACTGGTCAATATTATCTTTAATATGGTTTCGGATAGATTTGACTTTTCCGCCGACTTGTCCGATAATTCGCTTTACACTATTGACAGCACAACGGCAGAGTATCTTAAAGGTGTGGAGGGCGGAATTTCCATTATTGTTGCCGCCGATGAAACTGCTTTTGAGAATGCCGCTTTGAGTACGGGTCAGCAGTACGGCAAGCAGGTAAGCGAGATTATAAAATCCTTTATGGGCGCTAACTCCAACATAGACTGCCAATACAAGGATCTTGACAGCAACCCGGCTTTCTATCAGAAATACGGCGCTACCCTTCAAAGCGGGAATATAATCGTGGAGTCGGAGAAAACGGGACGCAATGTTATTATTACAGCTAACGATTATCTTGCTCCCGAGTATATGGTAAACGGCGAAAAGGTTGACGCCAGCACATACACTGCATATTATCAGATGGGTGCAGGTCAGTATATGCAAATGAGCATAGAATATCATGCGGCGGCGGAAAGAAGCCTGCTTTCGGCTATTATGAATGTTACAAACGAAAACCCCGTCAATGTTGCGGTTGTTACTGAGGATTACGGCACAACGGCTCCCGAAGCGCTTGTGGAGCTGCTTGAGGCTAACGCATATGTGGTGGAGACCCTGAAGCTCACTACCGTTGAATCCATTGACGCTAAATATGATTATGTCGTTATTCATTCGCCTATTTATGATTTCAGCAACGACGATATTGACAAGCTTGACAGATGGCTTGACAACGGGGGCAAGTACGGGAAGAATCTTTTGTATGCCGCCGCTTCCAACGCCGAGGCTTTGCCCAAGCTTAACAGTTATCTTAAGGAATGGGGACTGTCCATTGATTCGGGATATGTTTATCAGAACAACCCGGACTACAAGTATGAAAGACGCCCCACTCTCCAGTCCTTGTCCCTTAATGAAACAGATTACAGCGAAGGGGTGGATACCGCTACCCTGTCTACCTGGGGGGACGGACTTCACCCGATAACACTGCTCTTTGAGGAACAGACCAACTATGCTACAAAGGCTATCGTCTCCTCATTTGACGGAGCGGTAATTGCGCCTTACGACGGACTTCAGGATTTCGACCCTTCCACCGCCGAAAAGACAGGTTCATTTGTGGTTGCGGCAGAGTCCTCCAAGGTTCGCTTTGAGGGTACCGACGGATATTACAGCCGTGTGTTTGCCGTTGGCGGGCACTATATGCTTGACGCAACCTTTATGCAGTCGGAGCAGTACAATAACTCGGACATTGTACTTAATATGTTTAACAAGACCAGCGGCAGAGAAGCGTTAGAAGTATCGGTTACTCCAAAATCCTACACCGTCCCCACCTTCGAGATTTCGGCGGCGCAGGCTCACGGAATAACGATAGTGTTTGCGGTGGCTTTGCCTCTTGTCGTGGTTATTTTCGGCATCGTGGTTATCGTTCGCAGAAAGAGGAGATAATTTCTTGTTGAGTGCTTGAAAGGATTCGGTATGGCGATAAATACAAAAAGCAAAAACTTTAAAATAATTATATTTTCAATAATCGGTCTTGCCGTTTTAGTCGGAGTTGTTCTGATACTTTCTCTTACTGCTCCCAAAGAAGAAGGCGAGGGGGAAACCACTTCGGAAGCGGTTACCGACGACCCTGCTCTTGTGCTTCAGCCCGAGGATATGGGCGAGGTGGAGAGAATAGAGGTACAGAACGAGCTTGGCAGCTACTCCGTTAAGAGGACTGTGGAGAAAAACGGAGATGTACGCTGGGATCTTGAAGGGCATGAGGATATTGACCGCACACTGCTCAGCGATTCAAGCTTCGAGAATCTTGCAAGCAGCTTAAAGGGAATGAAGGCGCGTTCGCTTATTGAAGAAAACGCCGCTGATTTGGCGCAGTACGGATTGGATAAGCCGATAGCCAAGGCAGAGGTTACCTTTGAGAATGGGAACTATACCTTGCTTATCGGTACTACCGTTACAAGCGGCTCGGCAAATTACGTTATGGTGGAAGGGAATCCCAATGTTTACTCCTATTACAGTTATTCTCTCAGCCATGTTCTTGAGGACGACGCTATGTCCTTTGTGGGCACCTCGGTGATGCCCTCCTTTGACCAAAACAATTCTCCCGAATTGAAAAAAATTACTGTTACAAGGAAGGACTGGGAGGAGCCGCTTGTGCTTGAAGCGCTTCCCGAGCTTCCCGAGGACAGCACCAGCATTCAGGTGTTCAGCTATACCTTTACTTCGCCTTACTCGGTGTATCTTGACCTTACCAACGGCTCGAATTACCTCAATGCGATGAACGGGCTTACTGCCGACAAGGCGGCGTACATTGACCCTACGGAGGAGGAAATCGCAAAGACGGGGCTTGACGACCCCTACTGTCAAATAGACCAGTTAGCGGGAGATACAATTTACAGACTGTACATCGGCAGCGCTATTACAGAAGAGGTAACGGACGAGGTTTCGGGGGCTACAGAGACGGTTATAACGGGCTACTACGGACGCAGCAATATGGTGCCCAATGTTATATATATATTCAGTCCCGATAAGCTCATCTGGACGTCTATGGAGCAGACCCAGTATATGTCGGAGCTGTTTCTGATGCCTTATATTTATGATTTGGACACGGTGAGATACACGGACGGAAGCTGTGATTTTACCGTTAAGGTGGAAGGAAATAACGATGAGAACCATTTTTACATGGAGGACAAGGAGGTAGACGGCGATAAGTTCCGCCAGCTGTACCAGTTCTTTGTAAGCTGTCACGGCGAGGAGTTTTATACCGACGATGAAAAGGGCGAGTTTATCGCAAGCATTACCTACAGCTATGACGACACAAGAGAGCCTTCCACGGTTTCCTTGTACGAATCGGAGGACAGGCGCGTTATAATCAATATCAACGGCGAGAACGTATTCAAGACCAAATGGAATTACGGTACAAGGCTTAAGGAAAACGCTCAGGCGTTTTTGAACGGCGGGGAGATAGTAAGCAATTATTGATGATGAAAATAGACCTCCTCGGAAACTGGAGAAGTGCCGTATGACGCAGCAATTTTGCTGTCA
>CAYMFX010000160.1:0-5110 GCA_964389845.1 uncultured Ruminiclostridium sp. | reverse complement strand
GTATTTCGGCAGCCGGGCAAGCAGAAAAATTCAAGAGTTAGTTGGGGGAGCAATACATACAAATACAAAGGATAATTTAAAAATGCTGACAAAAAAACAATTTGATATTTTAACCTATCTTGAAAGAACAAAAAAACAGGAGACACAGCGAAACCTTTCAAAAAACTTAGGTATCTCCACCGGAATGGTGAATAAGCTTCTCAGCGAGCTTACCGAGCTTAAGCTCTGCAAGGACGGAATGATAACCGATAAGGGAATTTCCGCACTTGAGCCTTACCGAGTTCAGAGGGCGGTAATTTTTGCCGCCGGGTTCGGCTCCCGAATGGTGCCGGTTACATTGAACACGCCTAAGCCTTTGATAAGAGTAAAGGGACAGCGGATCATTGACGGCCTGTTAGATGCACTCAAGGAGGCGGAGGTTGAAGAAATTTATATCGTAAGGGGCTACCTTTCGGAACAATTCGACCAACTGCTCTATAAATATCCAAATCTTAAGTTCATTGAAAACCCCATGTATAACGAAGCCAACAACATATCCTCCGCCATGGTTTCAAGGTTTCAGCTTGCCAACGCTTACGTCTGTGAGGCTGACCTTCTCTTGTATAATCATAATATCATTACAAAGTACCAGTACCAGACCAACTATTTGGGCGTACCCGTGGAGATGACAAACGACTGGTGTTTTAAGACAAAGGGCGGATATATAAGCGAAATGTCTTTGGGCGGCGTAAACTGCTTTCATATGTATGGCATTTCATATTGGTCGGCTCAGGACGGTTCAAGGCTTTCGGGGCATATTGAACAGGTGTACAACTCTCCCGGCGGTCACGAGCGATTCTGGGATCAGGTGGCTTTAGACTATCACATTAACGAATACAAAGTTGTTGTAAGGGAATGCACCTTTGAGGACATAATAGAAATAGATACCTATAACGAGCTTAAACAGCTTGATAAAACGTATATATGATTTTTAATACTATTTTTAAAACGGAATTAGTATAACAGAAGAAGGAACAAAAGAAAATGAAAATTTTTGACGCTCACTGTCATATTTTTCCCGAAAAGATAGCCGCCAAAGCGTCGGTGAATATCGGGAAGTTTTATGACCTTCATATGGATTATGACGGTTCGGTAAAGACTCTTATGGAGCTGTACAAGCCTGTGGGTGTTGATAAATGCCTTGTTCAGTCGGTAGCTACCACCCCCGCACAGGTTCAGAGCATTAATAATTTCATAGCCGAAAGCGTTAAGGAATACCCCGATACCTTCGTAGGCTTTTGCTCACTGCACCCTCAAATGGAGAAAAAGGAGATAGAAGCGGAAATAGACAGAACGATTTCTCTTGGACTTAAGGGCATAAAGCTTCACCCGGATTTTCAGAAGTTTCAAATTGACGAGCGCAAGGCGTATGATATTTACGAGCCTGCCGAGGGACGCTTGCCTATACTGTTTCACACGGGAGATTATCGTTACGACTATTCCTCGCCTAAGCGTCTTGCCAATGCCCTTAAGGATTTTCCCAATCTGACGGTTATCGGCGCTCACTTCGGAGGCTGGAGCGAATGGGCTGACGGTGAAAAGTACCTTGCGGACAATCCCAATGTGTATGTTGACACAAGCAGCTCACTTTATGAAGTAACTCCCGCTCAGGCAAAGGAATATATAACCGCCTTTACCCCCGACAGAGTGATGTTCGGAACCGATTACCCTATGTGGAGCATTATTGACGAGCTTAAACGAATGGAGAAAATCGACCTTTCCGATGAGGACAGGGAAAAAATTATGTATAAGACGGCGGCAAGGCTGTTGAAAATTGATAATGTATAATTGAGAATGGACAATTGTGGTATCGCCTTCGGCGATGATTTTGAATTTGTGTGCTGAGAACTTTTGATTTTATGCTGTCAACTTTTCCTTGGCTCTGAATCAAACGTAAATTGCGTTTTAAGAGATTTTACAGAAGAGTTAGTATCTTTATATTATTTTTAGCAGCGTGGCATAGCGGGCTTGTAAGGGGGCTTCTCGTCGATGTGCGTTCTGAGTGCGTTTTGCAACACCATTTTCGGATGGCGTTCTCGTCAATGCGGAATCTGAGAGTAAGAACTTGTTCTCATAGGATAAGTGTGCGGATTTTCGAGCACAATTTTTCCGAGGACAAGGAAAAACTTCGCAGGCGGGCTTTCGCCCGTCAAGAAGTTTTGACGCAGTCATCGGGAAAATTTGCCGAAAATACGTGCGCTTACTCCCATGAGAACACGTTCTAAATGTCGCCTTGACATTCGGAGTGATTAGTGATACAATAGTTTCAAAATTAAAGGGAGGCTAAAATAATGTCAAGAACCTGTCCAAACTGCAACAACACATTTGACGATAATCAGAATATATGCCCTCGCTGCGGAATGCAGTATATAGCGCCGCCGCCTCAGCCTATGGGAGGACAGCAGCCTTACGGCGGACAGTACGGTCAGCCTCAATATCGGCAGCCGTATCAGCCTGCCCCCGAACAGCCTATGTCGGTAGGCTCATGGGTAGGTACTATTCTGCTAACCACCTGTCTTGGCACAATAAGCCTGATTCTGCTTTTCATATGGGCGTTTTCAGGCAACACGCCAATTGCTAAGAAAAACTATTGCCGAGGAATGCTGATAGTTGACGCAATATTAATAGGTGTATCGCTTATCTTTATGATAATAATATTTGCAGCGATTGGCTCCAGCGGAATAAACCTTGAAGAAATTTTAAAGAATTATCAAACGGTATAGGATTAATGTTCGTGTTAATATTAATATCCTAATCAAAAGCTTGACAAACCCCCAAAAACGTGTTATTATAATTGCAATTCAACATCAAACAAAAACTGTGACAAAGACAGTAGGGAAAGCACGAAACCTTCAGAGAGCCGCCGAGGGTGAAAATGCGGCGGGAGTAGGCTTTTCCGAATATCACTTTGTAGTTGCAGGCTGAAAGGACATTGCTCCAACTAAGCTGCGCCGTATTTCTGCGTTAAGGAAAGCCGTTTGATTGAGCGGTAATGGGTGGTTGCAGGCTTATTCCCTGTCCCGTTATTCGGGATAGGGATTTTTTAGTTGACAATGTAAAGTTGACAATTGACAATTGTGGTATCGCCTTTGGCGATGATTTAAAAATTTTTTCTGTGTGGTGCGGTTATGAAAATTTGTGTTGTTTCTTTCAGCGGGCGAAAGGTTGGCAACTGCGCCAATATTGCAGCAGAGCTTGAAAAGCTGTATAAAACCGATATTAAGACCTATGACTTTTCCGCACTTTCGGTTACTCCCTGTATGGGCTGTAACTATGAGTGCTTCGGCAGAGGGGAAAGCTGTCCTTATTATAATGATTCGGTATTTGAAATTTACGATAGTATTACAAACAGCGATTTAACATATTTTATTGTGCCTAACTACTGCGATTATCCCTGCTCGCTGTTTTTTGCCTTTAACGAACGAAGTAAGTGTTATTTTCAAAAACAGGAGGCACGCCTGATAAAATATTTGGCGGTGAAGAAAAAATTTATTGTCGTCAGCAACACCAACCGTGATAATTTTATTGCAGCCTTTAAGTATCATGTTGAGGAAAATGCCGAGCCTGATATACTGTTCCTTTCTGCAAAAGACTTTGGAAGGTTAAGCATTAATGGCGATTTAATGGAGAGCGGCGAAGCGGTGAAAGCGGTCAGGAAATTTGCCGAAAGGACAGAAAAATGAGGATAATATATGCTATGCTTGGACGAGGTTAATCCAACGAACTGGCATTTGGGTCTTAAGGTGTCGGAAATGCAAAAAAGCTTTGTGTCCGATGATATGAGGCTTTTGGCAAGAGCATATGCCTTTCGTGAACACAGAAGCAGAGCCTTTGTTGTTTACAGCGATGATACGCCTGTGGGAATGGCTTTGTATTACGATTGCGAGGAGCTTAAGGCATACGATTTCAGCCAGCTTTTTATTGACGAAAGGTATCAGGGCAGGGGTTACGGAATCGAAGCCGCAGGGCTTATTTTAGGTATGATGACAGAGGACGGCAGGTTCGATAAGGTTATTCTTTGCTATATCGACGGCAACGAGGCTGCAAAAAATATGTATGAGAAGTTAGGCTTTTATCTGACGGGCGAACGAGACGGCGATGAGATAATAATGGAAAAAATTTTAAATAAATAGAAAGGAAGGAAAGAAATGTACGAAAAAGTAAATCCCTCAATATCTGCTGTTGAGAGGGAAAAGAAAATCGAAAAATTTTGGAGCGACAACGGGATTTTTGAAAAATCAATGGAGGTTCACAAGGACGACCGCTCATATGTATTCTACGACGGTCCTCCCACTGCAAACGGAATGCCCCATATTGGACACGTTGAAACAAGAGCCTTTAAGGATATGATTCCCCGCTACCATGCAATGAAGGGAGCTTTTGTTCCCCGTAAAGCAGGCTGGGACACTCACGGTCTGCCCGTTGAGCTTGAAGTTGAGAAGAAGTTGGGCTTGGACGGCAAGGAACAGATAGAAGAATACGGACTTGAGCCTTTTATCGCACAGTGCAAGGAAAGCGTTTGGAAGTACAAGGGAATGTGGGAGGATTTCTCCAAAACCGTCGGCTTTTGGGCTGATATGGATAACCCCTACGTTACCTATGACAATAACTTTATTGAATCCGAATGGTGGGCTTTAAAGCAGATTTGGGAAAAGGGTCTGCTTTATAAGGGCTTTAAGATAGTGCCTTACTGCCCCCGCTGCGGTACTCCTCTGTCCTCTCATGAGGTGGCTCAGGGGTACAAGGACGTTAAGGAACGCTCGGCTATCGCCCGCTTTAAGGCAAAGGGGGAGGACGCATACTTCTTGGCATGGACAACCACGCCTTGGACACTGCCCTCTAACGTGGCTCTCTGCGTAAATCCCGATGAAGCTTATGTCAAGGTAAAGAGCGGCGAATATACCTTCTATATGGCGGAAGCGCTTGTTTCCGCCGTATTGGAGGAGGGCTGGGAAATTCTCGAAACCTATACCGGCAGGGAATTGGAGTACAAGGAATACGAGCCTTTGTTCAGCTTTGTTTCACATAAGGAAAAGTGCTGGTACGTTACCTGCGAAAATTATGTTACTCT
>CAYMFX010000159.1:1104-5160 GCA_964389845.1 uncultured Ruminiclostridium sp. | reverse complement strand
CCTCAAATAAAGGAAGTAAAGGCTCAGTTGAAGGAAAAGTATGCAAATCAACGAGTCCACTAAAGTTTATATCCATAAAAACCTCACATGAATTTAATTATTTTTTGATGTATGTACTTTATCATAAATTGTTAAATGATTAACTTTCTTTTGTTAAATCAATTTTGAAACGATTTCATCATTATACCAACTTATTATGCTTCTGTCAGACTGAAATGCCTCATCAAAAATCATATACAACCTTTTGTATGTGATGTGATTCCTAATAATTGCCTTGATTTCTGATGTCTGAAGCGGAATAATTTTCATACCCTTAACTGACTTTGTCATATCCTTGTTCAGATATTCGTATGTCTTACGATTACGGAAATCAGAAATAACATTTCTATCAAGATAAGTGGTCGAAAATACACAATACGACTTTGTGTTGCCGTATTTTAGGATATGTTCACCCAAATGGCGTGAAACGGGCTCCATTTCCATACGTCGCTGATTAGTTCCGTCTGCTAAGGTTACCTCTAGTAGCATACAATGTTTGGGGTAATCCTTACAAGCGTCATACCAATATTCGATATCAGCTTCCCCACCTCCGGCATGAGTTTTTGGCAGCAAATTCGCTTCAAGTGACAAGTTCATATAGTCAAGAATATCGCCCTTGCGTTCGCTCACCTTATACCAAATCACTCCCAAGATATACTCAAATATCGTGGGAATATCAGCATTATTGGTTACACTATCCATAATTTGCTTATCTTTACGCCCTTCAAAGCATTCTAACAATTCAATTAATTTTTCGTCGCTGAACTGCTTATCAATAAGCTCGTTAAAACGTTTGAGCCGATTATATTGTACCGCCTTATGCGCTTCATCAATAGACTTAACATTGAGATCAAGTTCTTCATTAATACCATCAATTATATTGCTTTCTTCGATCACAAGACAAGGGGCAATTTCCGTCAGGGCGCAGTTTTCAAATAAATTGTCTGATTGCTTAAACGCATATTCAAATAACTCATCTGCTACTGAATTCAAAAATTGTTTCGGTACAACATCAAAATACACCTTATTATCTTCGAAAATAACAGCATCTGTAGCTTTAAAATATCTACGATTCAAATCAAGGTAGTCGTGCAATGTTGCTTTCGCTTTAAACAAATGCAAAAGTCTGAAAAACTCTTTTTTAAATTCAGCTTCATCTTTTGAACAAATTATCCGTGTATTTTTGAGCGATTTCTTAGTTTCAAGTTTGACTGCCTTTTTGGATGCTTTGCCAAAAAGTAGTTTCTTCCACCAACCGCCAATGTTAATATTTTCAATAGCTTCATATACATCAATTATTGCGCTTTCTTTGTGGTCCAAAACCACATTCTTCAAAGACGTATACAATTTAAAATATGGGGCATCGTAACCTCTGCTTTTTCTGTTGATTCCAATATCGCATATTAAAATTTCGGTAACATCATTATTCAACAGTATATCCAGAGCCTTTTTGTAGTTGTCCATTGACATTATAATGTCATAGATGATCTCGTCAATCGTTAATCTTCCTTGTCGAATAGCCATTATTTTATTCACCATATCAACTGTGATCTCTTTAGTAGTGCACAGCGGCATTAAATATGTTGCTTCATCAAGCGTAAGATAATCTAATTTTGACAAAAGGTATGCCAACACAAGCATGGGACGGACTAATTTTCCATCAACATTGTTGCAAGTCTTTAGTAGTTGCTTAAAGTAGATGAAGCTGTCTTTGGGCAACATTAAACCATTATCGGGGGTAAAGTCGCCCAATAGGCTAATATCAAGGAGAGCCTTGCCAACATTAGTGAGCTTACGATTTGAATCTATCAAACCTATATCAACTAACCCGGAAGTCTTTTCACGGGCATCTTTATCCTTTCTTGCGGCATTGCCTTTAACAAAACCTTTTTCTTGCATAAACTCATAATATTTTTCTTGGACATGGTCGCTGCCACTCCATGAAAAATCATTTTCTGGGTGCAGACTCCAAAATTCATTGAGTAAACGAAGCTGCTGTTCTATTTTGAGATTGAAATTCTCTGTTCTGAAACTTGTCGTTCCCAAGCACCAGCAAAAGCTCTTGTACGTGAGTTCTTCGTATGGCATAAAACACCTCAATAATTTACAATCAGCACTTCGTCTGATCCGCTTTTTCTATCTTTTTTTTGATAGTTGGAATTAGAATAGTTATAATCCAAATGTATAATCCTATAATTGTTTTTTTTCACCCATTCAGATAAAACCTTGTTCGTTTTACCTTCGCTGCGGATAACGTTGGATAGAGCAAATCGTATACCTTTATTGTTAGCATTATCCAAAAAGCTGTACAAATCTCGTTCATCATCCTCGCCCCAGCCACCTTGCTCGTTGTATGTAGCGCAGGTGATGAAATATGGCGGATCAGCATAGATAAAATCATCCGCTCCACATTTATCTAAGTCGATATCCCTAAAATCAATATTGGTGAAATTGTAGTCACCACTCTTTATGCGGTCTACAAATTTTGATAGCTTCTCTTGCATCTTATAGTTAAAATCACGTTTGCCTACCGGAAGGTTAAACTTGCCATCTCCATTAAATCTAATTTGATTGTTGAACGAATAGACTACCAATACATACAACATTGTATAATAGTAATAATCCAAATTGGTGTGTTCGTTGAAGTCTTCTCTCATTTGCAAAAAAGGCTCTTTGTTATATGAGCTAAGTCCTTTTGAACTGTCACACCCATAAAAAGAATACCCTTTCTCGCTCGAACGTGACAAACCATATTTATCAATTATTTTATTGATGAATTTAAAGAGTTCGGATTTATCCAAATTCTTAAATGTCTTGTACATATAGCAAAGCTCTCGATTTATGTCGTTCAAGATAACTTTGTTACAATTAACATTAATTCCGACATTACACCCACCGCAAAACAAATCGATGAATGTTCCAGAAATCTGCGGAAACAAGGGAAGAATCTGCGGCAATAGCTTAAACTTGCCCCCGATATAGTTCAAAGGTGAAGGTATAATCTCCTTTTTGTCATAGCACTCACACAAGAAAAGCCGCTCCTGATTATCTTCTATTTTAGACTTCCCCGTAGTAAATGCCTTATATGTTTCGGAGTATACTGTTACAGTACCCTTTTTCTTTAAGATTCTAATTATGTCATCATCAGAAATTTTGGCATTAGAACGTTGATTGCCTTTTTCAGCCATATTGTTGTAGGACAGCAATATATATTTTGAATTGATATTTTCGATCAATTCCTCAAAAGCCTTTGTGGCATTTTGTGTGCAATACTCACTTTTCAATACGCTTCTGTCCATCTTACGAGCTACTCCTGCAACCTTTGGCTTTTCCCAACGAGCTACGTTTTCAATCAAATGATACGCATCGCAATATTGCCGTGAATTGTATGGTGGATCTATGTAAATTAAATCAGCCTGTATTTTCTTTACAAGCTCATTCGCATCAGTATTGAAGCAAGCGTTATTGGGATTGTTGCACTCTTCAGGAATAGGTGCGGCAAGTTCAAGGTGTTTTTCGAATTCAACACCTTTACGGTATGCGTCATAATGACCGCAAGTATTTGCAATCTTGTCCATTGCATACAGCAACGAAGTGATAAGCAGCGCTCTTTCACGATCATTGATTTTACGGGCGGCATACTCCTTTTCAATATCTTCACGAATATAACCGATCTTGCTGCAATCACTTCTGCTAAAATATGTATCAGCAAAGTTGTCGGTCATATAGTTGTTTTCATCTATATCCATACTATTGTATTGTTTAATGTATTGAATGATTTTCGCTTGCGAAAACTCCTGCGAGCCAAACCATGCGACATGACAGATATAGTTGCTATACATATTGTCATTTGTAATAATCTTTTTGTCTAAAAAGGCAGAAGCTACTGCGCCTGTTCCTGCGAAAATATCAGCAACTGTATTTATACCTGTACAGTTTTCCTCAACAATACGCTTAATAAATGGCAACAGTTTATACTTATTACCTAAATATCGCCGATTGTTGATTTTAGTTGTT
>CAYMFX010000159.1:0-1094 GCA_964389845.1 uncultured Ruminiclostridium sp. | reverse complement strand
TGAAGATTCTTTAACAAAATCATCGGCATTACTTGCCATATATTTCTTTACATCGTCTATAATGGCAGTATCCCACTTGTTATTCTTGAGTGAAAAAACACCATTTTCAAGCAGTGTGTATAGATAAGAACTGGAAATATTCAATTCATAAGCGATTTTTGTTGCTGTTGTTAAAGCCATTATATCACTTCCTTACCAAAAGCAAAGCTATGTCTTGTAGTACACTTTTCCATAATAATTATACACCTTTTGTGTAAGATTTTCAATAGGAGCTTGGAAATTTTATGTAAGTTAGATCTGCGTTTCAAGTATTGAATTCTTTTCCAAATGTAATAAGTCGTCGTTCTAACTTTCTTCATCCTTTTTTCTCTAAATATAAAACCGTAAGTTGTTTGGCTCTGTGATTAGCTATTGTACAAAGAAAAAGCTATATTTTTATGCGATTCACAATAAAAATATAGCTTTCTACTTGTGCCTGTGCGACGAAATCGCACAATGAATAATTCCGCTTAAAATACAGTGTTTTGGTCTCTGCAACCGTATATATCCTCATATCAATTTGCATTGACGGAATAGCACAATAGACAAAGACGGACTTGAAAAGACTATAGTTTGATAAAACAAAGCGTTGAGTTTCTCAAAAAAAAGAGTTCTCAACGCTTTTTCTTTTCTGTTCTTTTAATCATCCATTCCGCAGAGGGTGGATTTTTTATTTAACGCTTTATCATTACGGACTGCATCATAGAATCGGAAACCACCTGCAAAGTTATAGACATCAAAGCCGTTGCCCATTAGAATTCTGCAAGCGATATAGCTTCTCAATCCACTTTGGCAGATAACATACACAGGCTTGCTCCTGTCCAGCTCACCTATACGTTCACGCAGTTCATCAACGGGAATATTGATAAATCCCTTCACATGACCCATGCTGTACTCCATTGGTGTACGTGTATCAAGAAGTGTTATGCTGCCGTCACGGGGAAGTGTTTCATCTTCCTCATAATACCATTGCTTTACAATGCCGTTTTTCATGTTTTCTATGATATAGCCTGCCATATTCACAGGGTCCTTTGCGGAGGAATACGGCGGAGCAT
>CAYMFX010000158.1:0-5215 GCA_964389845.1 uncultured Ruminiclostridium sp. | reverse complement strand
ACAAGTTGAAAGCTACATTTTTAGTGCAAAATGCACAAAGAATGTAGCTTTTTCTCTTGCACAATAACTAACTGCAGGTTTAAAAAGCCTGCGGTTTTCTGATGGAGCTTTAGTGCAAAACCCACCAAAACCCTAAATTTTATTTATTTTCCAAATATTTCGACAGCTACTCATGATAGGCATGCAAGTATTCTATATTCATCATCATATTTTATTTCTGTAATTCTGTTATCGAATCATCAACCGTGTGCACTTTATTATTTTGTTCAGCTGAGCCCAGTGCACTCATAAATACCTATGTCGAATATTTTTCTACAAATTCTTCAAAATTGGGAAGTTTCATTTTGGAAACTCTTTTCATATCTGATTTTAAATACATCAGTCCGTATTGAAGTCTTTATTATTAATTAAGCATCTACTTTTTCTTGTTTTGAAATGCTTGGTTCAGTTTGTGTAATATTTTCTCTTTTTGTCAAATAGCTTTCTTGTAGCATTTTCCAAGTTATATTCAATTTAAGGCAGCACCACACTCTATGCTGTCAATAGATGTGAATCACTTTAATGGTATAATATTCTCAGACATTAGAATAAAATCTTACTCTTTCTGCTGTATGAGGTTGTGATACCATATTTTGAAGTTTTATTTGAATAATTTTAACCATACATGCAAAGTTAAGGGGATTTTTGAGGAATTTTAAAGAAATATGGCACTTGAATTTACAATTTTATTTCCCAAAAATAAAAAAATCTTGATTTTGGGAAATAAAAGTGGTATAATATATAAAACAGCAAAGGAGCGCAGTCAAAAAATGAAGCTGATTGAAAGAAAAGATTACCTTGACAAAATAACAGGCGCAATGGGAACACCCGATATTAAAGTAATAACAGGTGTTCGCCGTTCGGGAAAATCCAAGCTGCTTGAGGCTTTTAAAGATTACGTTATCGGTCATAATGAGAACGCCAATATTATACACGTAAATTTCAACCTTATAGAATTTGAGGAATTGAACGATTATCACGCTCTCTACGACTATATTAATTCGCACTATTCAAAAGGCAGGGAAAACTATGTCTTGATTGATGAAATACAGATGTGCAAGGACTTTGAAAAGGCAATAAACAGCCTGCATGCTTCGGAAAAATACGATATTTATATAACGGGCTCCAACGCTTTTTTGTTAAGCTCTGACCTTGCCACACTGTTTACAGGCAGAACCTTTGAAATCAAGGTTTATCCTTTTTCCTTTGCCGAATATTTCAGTTACTTCGGCGGTGATGAAATATATAATGCTTTTGACAAATATGTGTTGGAGGGCGGAATGTCGGGTTCGTATTTGTACAAGGATTATGAGGCAAAGTACAATTATATCGAGGAGGTTTTTTCAACTCTTGTAGTGCGGGATATTCGGACAAAATATAAAATCAGAAACACCGCTCTTATGGACAGGCTGGTGGATTTTCTTATGGATAATATATCAAATCTTACCTCATCAAGAAGCATTGCCAATACATTTAATGGCAGCAATGACGCTATCAACCATAAGACCATAGGCGCATATATGGAGTATTTGTGCAATGCTTTTGCTTTTTATAAGGTTCGCAGATATGATGTTAAGGGGAAAAAATACATCTCTTCAAATGAAAAATATTATTTAAGCGACCATTCATTCCGTTACGCAAGGCTTGGCACAAAGAATATGGATTACGGACGGATACTGGAAAACATTGTGGCAATCGAGCTTCTTCGCAGGGGTTATGAAATTTATGCGGGAGTGCTTTACAAAAAAGAGATTGACTTTGTTGCAATTAAGAGAGATGAGAAGATATATATTCAGGTGTCGGACAATATAGCAGACGAAAAAACCTTTGAAAGAGAAGTATCTCCGCTGCTGTCAATCGGCGACGCCTACTCGAAAATGATTATTGCAAGAACACGGCATGAGGATTGCCAATATGAGGGAATTAAAGTGGTTGATATTGTAAATTGGCTTTTAAAATTTTAAATTTCAATGGAGGAATCTATATATGACAAATTTAATTGAAAAATACCAAGGCTGCCTCATAGGCGGCGCAATCGGTGACGCCTTAGGCTATGCGGTCGAATTTTCCTCGGAAAGCAGCATTTTCAGCAGATACGGCAAAAGCGGAATAACCGAATATGAATTGCAAAACGGTAAAGCGGTAGTTTCCGATGATACCCAAATGACTATGTTTACGGCAACAGCCTTGTTGGACGGCATAACAAGGGGCAGGCTCAGGGGAATTATGGGCAGCTTTGCAAGCTATATCGGCTTTGAGTACGAGGGCTGGTATCTGACGCAAACAAAACCGTTCCCCATAAACATAGAAGAAAATTACGCAAAATACAGCTGGCTTATGAATATGCCCGAAATGTTTGAAAGAAGGGCGCCCGGAAACACCTGTCTTTCGGCATTGGCTTCGGGTGAGAAGGGAACATTGGATAATCCCATAAACAACAGTAAGGGCTGCGGCGGAATTATGCGTGTTGCGCCTATCGGTCTGTATCTTACGCATTTTGAGCATATGACACAGGAAGAAATCGATACGGTGGGTGCGGAAGCCGCCGCTATTACTCACGGACATGAGTTAGGCTATATTCCTGCCGCCGCCTTGGTACATATAATCAATATGATTGTTAAAAATGATAATCTTTCGGTTTTACAGGCGGTTAATGATTCAATATCCGCTATGCAGGGCTTGTTTAAAAATTGTACTCATATCGGATATTTTACGGAGCTGATGAAAAAAGCGGTGGATTTGGCACAAAAAGAATGCGATGACTTAGCGGCAATTCATCAGCTCGGCGAAGGGTGGGTTGCAGAAGAAACTCTTGCAATCGCCGCATATTGCGGGATAAAATATCAGGACGATTTTGAAAAGGCGGTTTGCACCGCAGTAAATCACAATGGAGACAGCGATTCCACAGGAGCGGTTTGCGACAATATTATAGGAGCATATTTAGGGTATGCGGCTATTCCTCAAAAATATAAAGCTAATCTTGAATTTCATGATGTGCTTTTGGAATTGGCGGAGGATTTGTTTAATGATTGTCAGATGAGCGAGTATAGAGAAAATAGGGACGAGAAGTGGATGAAAAAATATGTTAATAGAACTTATTGCATGAAAGCATAATTGTGGTAATATGGTAAGACTTTATATCGGCGACTTCCTTTTTTCGCCTGTAATCGGCAGCTTTTCAAGACTTGCTCAGATTGACGATAACTGCCGTGTCTTCGTTTTTGCTTTTAAGTACGTTCATAGAAGTTATAACAGGATATGTGCCGTTATTGACAGCTTTTATCATTTATATTATAATTTTTATGAAGTATTTTCAAGGTTAAAATGTTTCAAAAATAATGGTTGAAGGTAGGTGAATTAAAATGAAAAAAAGTTTAATATCAATTCATTCTATTGAATCTTTTAATGAGTCGGATGCAGTTGCCTTATTAAAGCAAACACTTGAGTCAAAGCAATCTATTAAAACCTTTTTCGGAGAAAACGACAAAACGCCAAATCACGATGGTTTTTTTGAATTAGTAGATGTAGAATCAGTTCCTAAAAAACAATTTATAGTACAAATTAAAAAAACAAAAAGACTGGTTCCGAATGTTAAAGGTAATAACAAAGGAAGATATGTATATGAATTAAAAACCAATTTTCTCGAATATGTAAAGCAAAAAGTAACAGAAAATCCTGCAGTTTATTTTGTTGTAGATATTGAGGATAGACGTATATTTTGGTTATATCTTTCTGACGAAGTTCTTATGAGCATGGATTTTGAAGGGCATGAGAAAATAACCTATGCTTTTTCTGATAAAAATATATTATCTGATATTTCATCGTTTACAATTGAGTTGAATCATATCGTAATGCAACGAAATAAATTGTTTCTTAATAAGACGGAAGCAGAAATCGCAGAGATGCAAGATGCTGTCGATTATATAAATCAACTTTTAGATCATGATTTAAAATCTATTAAGGAAAGTGTTTTTCCAAATCTTTGGAGATTAGGGATTAAATGTTCAGATAATCCTGGCATTTTAATAGGATTTGGTAATGAAATGGAAAGGATTCCGTGTAGTAGTGCTGTAGCATTTTATCCACAAATAAAGGGAAAGAATGATAGTGGGATTCGTGAGTATTTAATGGATAATGATAATATTTTTAATCACTTTACTTTTGGTGGAAAAATAAATTTATCGGATTACAGTAAAGAATCTTTACATAAAATCATTAATTCATTTTTCAAAAAACGAATTCCTCCTCATTTTCTACCTGATATTGTCTTATGCGAAGTGATTGATACTTTTGTTCAAAAAAGTAATAAGTTTTTTACTTCATCGTCCTGCCATGAATTATATGTTAATGAAATTAATAGAAGATTTATACTACTTGGGAAATATGTAGAGTATATATTAAACAGTCCATCAATTAATGAGATTGAAGAATATATAAAACATATCATTATGAATCGAATTAAAATGAGAGAACATTCGTTTTTTGACATTACAACTTTCCCTTACAATAGTAATCAGTTGATTCAATCTTTTTCCGACTATTGTAGCAAAAATAATGATGAAACTTTATTTTTTTCGCCTAAATTATTTATGTATATTTCAGCAGACTATTTATATTATTTAAATATAATTATAGAGTTGGAAAATAGAAAAATAGATAAAGTGTCTTCCGTATGGGATTATAATTGGTTTGATATATGTAAAATGTCAAATGAGAAACATCATAAAGCCATTAAGAATATATTTAATAAATGGATTGCTCAACTTCCTTTATCATATGAAAAAACATATGAAAATCTTTTTTCTTGTAATAATTATAAGCTTAAGTATCATTATGTTTTCAAGACTAAACGGGAATGTGTAAGTTCAAATTATTCAAATGTTTCTTATATATGTAAGCAATATTGTGATAAAACATTTTCGTTATCATATGATGAAAGTATTGAGTATAACTCTAATTTTGACTCTAATGAACCAAATTTGATAAGCATATGTGGGGGAGTAGACTTTGGTAAGATATTTAAATCCAACTCACCTTTATTTTATAGTATATCCTGCTTACGGAAATTCATTAAAAAAATATTGACAAAATTTTTCAATTATGTTTTGTTAATACTAAATTTTAATTAAAAGTAGACAAATCATCTAAACTATGCTATAATACTAAAAGGTAATGA
>CAYMFX010000157.1:0-5235 GCA_964389845.1 uncultured Ruminiclostridium sp. | reverse complement strand
CCTTGCATTTAAAGGTAAAATATAGTATAATGTACATTGGATATTTTTTCGGGCGAGCAATCGTCCTTACACATAAAAGAACGGAGGATTTTCAAAGTGGCGACAACTAAAACTTTGGCGCAGCTTGGACAGGAAGCAGCCGCAAGCGAAGCTCTTTCCACCCTTGCCTCCCTGTTTGACGAGGACAGCTTTACAAGCATTTCCCCTTATGCAGGAATGGGTGTGGCAGCAGGCTGCGGACAGATCGACGGCGGTCTTGCTTACGGATTTATGCAGGACGTTTCGGTTAAAAGCGGCGCAATTTGCAAGGCATCGGCTCAAAAAATCGTAAAGGTGTATGAAGCTGCCGTAAAGAACGGCGCTCCCGTAATCGGTATATACGATTCAAAGGGCGGCGACGTTTCCGAGGGAGTGGAGCTTTTGCAGGCTTACGGTGAAATTGCCAGCGCCAGCGCAGCACTTTCCGGCGTTGCTCCCCAGATTGCAATTATTACAGGGGTTTGCGGCGGCACGGCGGCAATGTTAGCGGCTATGGCTGATTTCGTTATCATGACCGAAAAGGCGGAGCTTTTCCTTACCGCGCCTTTCCTTGACAAGGAGAAAACGGCAGGGGCAGGCACAGCTAAAAATGCGGCTTTGTCGGGCGTATCCTGCATTACTGTTAAAGATACCGCTGAGGCTATCGAAAAGGCTAAGGCAATTGCGGCAATTCTCCCTCAAAACAATATGGAGGTTGCAGGCAACGATTACTTCACACTTCCTGCCGACAGCGTAGACGCTTCCTTAAAGGGCGGGGATTTTGTAAAGGCATTGGCTGACAAGGACAGTTTAATAGAATTATACGGCGAGTTCGGAAAGGCTTCCTACGTTGCTTTAGGCAGCGTAAACTGGAAAACCGTGGGCTTTGTGGCTACAAATAAGACAGACGACAAGCTTACCTCCGACGATACCGCAAAGATTGCAAGATTTGTAAGCTTCTGCGACTGCTTCTCAATTCCCGTTGTTTCCGTTGTTGACAGCGAGGGCTTTGAAGTAAACAGCGCCGCGCAGCTTACAGGCAGCCTTCGCAATGCGGCAAAGTTAGCGCAGGTTTACGCCAGCGCTACCACGGCGAAAATTGCGGTGGTTACAGGCAATGCGCTTGGCGGAATTTACACCGTGTTCTGCGGAGCGAATGCGGATATTACAATTGCTTTGGAACAGGCGGTTATCGCTCCCACAACTCCCAAGGCTGCCGCCGTATTCCTTTATGCGGACAAATGCAATACCAAGGAAGAGCTTGAAAAGGCTGCAAACGACTATGCGGCAGAGGAGGCAAGCCCCCTTAACGCAATGGAAAAGGGCGCGGTTGATGTAATCGCCCAGCCCGAACAGCTCTGGAGCGAAATCAACAAGGCGGTTGAAGCTCTTTCAAATAAGAGAGTTCAGTCTCCCGCACGCAAGCATATTAATTTTGTTTATTGATAAGGAAAGGAAAAGACTATGAAAAGATATAACATTACCGTAAACGGCACAGCTTATGACGTGGCAGTTGAAGAGGTAGGCGCAGATTCCGCTCCCGCAGCAGCTCCTGCCCCTAAGCCCGCAGCTCCCAAGGCGGCAGCTAAGCCCGCAGCAGCAGGCGCAGCAGGTTCGGTTAAGATTTCCGCTCCTATGCCCGGAACTATCGTTGAAGTTAAGGCTAAGGTGGGCGACCCTGTTAAGAACGGCACGGTTATTGCCATTCTTGAAGCTATGAAAATGGAAAACGACGTGGTTGCCGACAGAGACGGCACTATTGCTTCCATTAACGTAAACAAGGGCGACAGCGTTTCCACAGGTACCGTTATCGCAACACTTAACGCATAATTATTGACAATCCTTTAAATAAACAGGAAAGGAAAATACACAAATGGCTACTAAAAAGGTCGGTATTACCGAAACCGTGCTTCGTGACGCTCACCAGTCCCTTATTGCCACCCGTATGACAATGGACGAAATGCGCCCCATTCTTGGCACAATGGATAAAATAGGCTACCGTTCAATAGAGTGCTGGGGCGGCGCAACCTTTGACGCCTGCCTGAGATTTCTGGACGAGGACCCTTGGGAAAGACTGAGAATACTCCGCAAGGAAATGCCTAATTCCAAGCTTCAAATGCTGTTCAGAGGACAAAATATGTTGGGCTACCGCCACTATGCGGACGACGTACTGGAATACTTCGTTCAAAAGTGCGTTGCCAACGGTATTGACGTAATCAGAATTTTTGACGCGCTTAACGACATAAGAAATATGAAAACCTCCATTAAGGCTGCAAAGAAGGAGGGCGCACACTTCCAGGGCTGTATCAGCTACACCTTAAGCCCCGTGCACACCAACGAGAAATTTGTCGAGTTTGCAAAACAGCTTGAGGACGAGGGCGCAGACAGTATTTGCATTAAGGATATGGCGGGACTCCTTAAGCCCTATACCACCTACGAGTTGGTTAAAGCGCTTAAGGCGGCGGTTAAGATTCCTATTCAGCTTCACTCCCACTATACCTCCGGACTTGCTTCAATGAGCCTTCTTAAGGGTATTGAAGCGGGAGCCGACGTTATCGATACGGCTATTTCTCCTCTTGCAATGGGTACCAGCCACCCTTCAACCGAGTCTATGGTTGCGGCATTGCAAGGAACGGAGTATGACACGGGACTTGACCTTCATGCTCTTAACGAGGTTCGTGACTACTTCCAGACGCTTCGTGAAAAATACCTTAAGTCCGGACAGCTTGACCCCAAGGTTATGGGCGTCAACGCCAACACCCTGCTTTATCAGGTACCCGGCGGTATGCTTTCCAACCTTATTTCTCAGCTTAAACAGGCGGGCAAGTCGGATAAGCTTGACGAGGTGCTTCAGGAGGTTCCGAGAGTAAGAGAGGATTCCGGTTATCCCCCCCTTGTTACTCCCACAAGCCAAATTGTCGGTACTCAGGCAGTGTTTAACGTTATTCTCGGCGAAAGATATAAGACGGTCACAAAGGAATTTAAGGGACTTGTTAAGGGCGAGTACGGAAAAACTCCCGTCGACATCGACCCCGCCTTCAGAAAAAGGATTCTCGGAGACGAAAAGCCTATCGACTGTCGTCCCGCCGACCTTATTGCCCCCGAGCTTGAAAAGCTTAAGGCTGAAGCGGCTAAGTGGGCTGAGCAGGACGAGGATGTTCTCAGCTACGCAATGTTCGGACAGGTGGCTGAGAAGTTCTTTGAAAAAAGAAGAGACAAGGAAAACGGTATTGACAATGTTCATGCAGACAGAACCAATAAGGTTATGCCTGTCTGAGAGGTAAGGAGATAGCTTATGACTGAATTTTTCAGACTGTTGACCGACGTCACGGAGGCTGTCGAGAAAACAGCGACTATTCCCGCAGAAAATGTGGAGAAGATGTGGGCAACCGTCATTACCGGACTTGTAGTCGTGTTCCTTATTCTTGTTATTTTGGTTTTTATTCTCTGGCTTTTGGGCAAGGTTATGAATATCAAGAGAAAGCCCAAGAAAGAGAAAAAATCGGAAACGGCCGATGCTCCCGCTCCCGTTCATGCTGTCGAGTTCGTTCCTCAGCAGGCTTCGGAGTATACGGAAGAGGACGACTCGGAGATAATTGCGGTTATTGCCGCCGCTATTGCCGCATTTGGCGAGGCGGAGGGAAAACAGTACCGAATAGCTTCCGTTAAGAGAAGAGAAAAGCCCCTCAGAAGCAATTGGGCTGCGGCAGGTATTTCGGAAAACACAAGACCCTTTTGACCGCCGATACTTTCAACGGCGTGGGATATTGACCCACAGAGTGAAGGCGTAATTCTTTGAACAGCGGTTTGCTGTAACGGATATTTGACCTTCACTACACTATTAAGAAAGGAAAAACGTTAAATGTTAGATACATTTTGGGAAACAATAAAAGATTTAGCGGCAGATTCGGCGTTTGCACATATCACATGGCAGCAGGGTTTAATGCTGCTCCTGTCCTTCTTTTTGATGTACCTTGCTATTGTGAAAAAGTTTGAGCCTCTCCTGCTGCTTCCGATAGCCTTCGGTATGGCGCTGACCAATATTCCGGGCGCAGAGCTGTACCATTCGGAATTTTTTATGACCAACAATATAGATTTCGGTAAGGTACTTCACGACGGCGGACTGTTGGATATTCTCTACTTAGGCGTTAAGCTGCAAATTTTCCCGCCCCTTATTTTCCTCGGCATAGGCACAATGACCGACTTCGGTCCGCTTATTGCCAACCCGAAAAGCTTTCTGTTAGGCGCGGCGGCTCAGGCGGGTATCTTTATTACCTTCCTCGGCGCCTGCGGGCTCAGTATGTTGGGAATCGCCAACTTCACAATGGAGGAAGCGGCTTCTATCGGTATTATAGGCGGTGCGGACGGTCCTACGGCTATTTTCGTAACCACTCGGCTTGCCCCCGACCGATTAGGTTCAATTGCGGTTGCCGCATATTCCTATATGGCGCTGGTTCCTTTTATTCAAAGACCGATTATGTTAGCTCTTACAACAAAGAAGGAAAGAGCTATCAGAATGCAGCAGCTCAGAACTGTTTCCAAGCGTGAGAAGATAATCTTCCCTATCGCCGTTACTATTCTTGTTTCCTTCATTGTTCCCGACGCAACTTCTCTTGTAGGCATGCTTATGTTAGGCAACCTGTTTAAGGAAAGCGGCGTGGTTGACAGACTTGTAAAGACGGCGCAGAACGAGCTTATGAATATCGTTACCATTATGCTCGGCATTACCGTAGGCGCTACCGCTACGGCGGCTAACTTCCTTAATGTGGAGACATTGGCAATATTGGTATTGGGGCTTATAGCTTTCAGTATCGGTACTGCATCGGGCGTACTTTTTGCAAAGCTGATGAACAAGATAAGCGGAGGAAAGATAAATCCTCTTATCGGCTCCGCCGGCGTTTCCGCAGTTCCTATGGCGGCAAGAGTAAGCCAGAAGGTAGGAGCGGAGACAGACCCCTCCAACTTCCTGCTTATGCACGCTATGGGACCTAACGTAGCAGGCGTTATTGGGTCTGCTGTGGCGGCAGGTATACTGCTTGCTATATTTAAGTAAAGGTCGCTTAATAGCTATATAAAAGAATGTACCCGTCAAAACCGTATTAAAATTAGTTTTGACGGGTGCATATTTGTTATTGGTTAGTTGAAAACGCTCGAAGCGGCGGCTTCGCCCGCTTCTTTGAGTTGTGATTTTTCACTTCGTGGGACTTTGTCCCACAC
>CAYMFX010000156.1:0-5240 GCA_964389845.1 uncultured Ruminiclostridium sp. | reverse complement strand
CACAGTCTCCCGATATGAAGTATTGGGGCGAGCACAGACACGTTATGGCTCCCGGAAGCGGCTGGGAAGCTAAGAAGATAGGCGCAGGCCCTATTCCTATTGAGACAAGCGAGGGCTGGCTCGTGTTCTATCACGGCGTTCTTGAAAGCTGCAACGGATTTGTATACAGCTTTGGCGCTTGCCTCCTTGACATTGACAAGCCCTGGAAGGTTATCGCAAGATGCAAGGAATACCTCATCAATCCGAGAGAAATGTACGAAATGGTGGGAGACGTTCCCAATGTAACATTCCCCTGCGCCGCTCTCTGCGACAAGGACACCGGCAGAATCGCTATCTACTACGGCTGTGCTGATACAGTGGTAGGTTTGGCATTCACAACTGTTGATGAGGTTGTGGACTACGTTAAAAAGCATTCTTCCGTTTGATTATTTCATTTTGTTTTCATTCATAAAACAGTTTTGCCCTATCGTTTTCGGACGGTAGGGCGTTACTGTTTTCACTGATAATATACCAAAATATATGAAAACGGACTTGAAAAATCAAGTCCGTTTATACTCTTAAGACGGAGCTAATTGCAACTCCAGGACGGAATAACTTTCAACTCCATTTATAGTATACAACATTATTATACATTTGTCAAGAGGATTTTACTTTTTAATATAATTCAAATTTTCGACATATTGAAAACCGTGTTCATAATACTTGCCATTAGGCTGAACTGCATCTTCTGTTATACTATGTATTTGCTCAAATAATCCGCTGAGCCAATTTTCGTATTCGGTAACAGGCTGTCTTTCATTCGGACCGTTTGAGTAGTATTGACGTACAATGCCCGCAAAAATATCAGCAATCTGAATTGCGGGGGTTATTTTGGAGCTGACAAAGAAGGGCGTTTCTAATATTCTGTCAAATGTCTTTCCAAGTTGTGATTTGAAAAGAAATCCATTGAAGCTGTTTGCAATTTTAAGGTCTTCGCCCTCGTTGGTTTCATCAAAAACAAAAATAGATTTTTCAATATTTCTCCGCTCGCAAAGATACTCGACTTTTTTCAGAAGAAGATGATATTGTTTGGGCAATATACCTTCATCAACTGAAGGCATCTCGGTAGGTCTTTTCATTATTATGCAAAAAGTTACTATATTGTGAGCTGTCACGATATTTACGAAACGCTCGGCATATTCCTTGTTCAGCGTGCGGTTTTTTTCGATTGTTTGCTTTCTTATGATATTGGTGGATTTGATTTCGTCCTGCTTGCCGTAGATTTGATTTTTCAATTTATAAATGTTGCTATTTATTTCTCTGATGTCCTTTTCGTATATGCAGACAGCCATTACAACAGAGAATTCATTATCATCAGTCGGTCTCGGATAACCGCTTTCGTCAATAAAAACAAGCATTTTCAAAAATCCTTTTCTTTTTTTCTATTATAGCACACATACCTGCATATTGCAACAATGGTCTATCCTTTAGCTAATAATACAAAATAAAAAATCCCCCAAGAGATGAGGGATTTTTTATATATGGGGGAGGATCACATACCGGTGATACCGGATCTCTCAATACCTTCTACAAATTGCTTTTGCAGGAAGCAGTAGATGATGAGTATCGGCAGCAATGAAAGTAAACAGCCCGCCTGTACCCAAACCATCCATTGAGTGGGTACGCCCGTTGGGGTACCGTTATTGAAATAGGCTGAAATATCTGTCCACAGGTTTTGCGTCTGCAATGCAATGGTAGAGGTATTTTCGCCGTTATAGAACATTCCCGAAACATAGGAGTCGTTCCAGTACCATACCAACGAGAACAGGAATACGGTGATAAAGGAGGTCTTAGCATTAGGAACCATTATACGGATAAATGTAGCAAAGGGTCCGCAGCCGTCCAAATGCGCCGCATCCTCCAATTCCTTAGGAAGTCCTCTGAAGAACTGCCTGAACAGGAGAACGAAGAGTCCCGCTCTTATGCCGTTTACGAATATCGCCTGAAGATACAGAGCTAAAGGTGTGTTTATCAGGTTTATACCGTTGGGCTTTCCGAACAGACTGAGTATTCCCAAAGGATTGAAGTATCTGAACTGCATATACTGAGGAATAAGTATAATCTGAATCGGAACTATGATCTGTAAGATTACTATTACGAAAAGGAAGCCCTTGCCTCTGAACTTAAATCTTGCGAAGCCGTAGCCGGTGATTGCACAGGTTACAACCTGGAGCAGGGAGCTTACCACGTTGACTAACGCCGTATTTGCGAGAAGCTTAGGATAGCTTGTCGCCTTCCATACGTCAACAACGTTGCTGAATGTCAAAGTCTTGGGAATCCACATGATTGAGGGATCGTTCATCTCCGCCTGCGGTCTGAATGCGCTGGAAATCATAAACAGTATGGGGTAGAGAATTACGAAGCTTAAGCCGAACACAATGATTGCTCTGAAGATAGGCCAAACCTTGTCGGCGATTCTTCTGCCGAAGATGTAGCGGTAATGCTTCTTCTCGGAATCATTGTAGTTCTTGTAATTCTTGAGGATTTCCCAGTTGCTTACATGGTATTGCTTATGGAGCGCCTTACGCTTTTTCTCTAACTCCTTAAGCTCCTTCTTGGTGTATTTCTTTTCAACCTTTGCATCGTCGTCGGACACCTTGATAACGGTATCCTTAAGAGTATCGGCGGCGCTTTCCCTGCCGCTTTCGTTCACAACAGCCTCTGCCGCAGCGTCAGCTGCTGTTTCAGCCGCTTCATTTATCTCGGAAGTAACGTTTACCTCGGGAGTAACGTCAGCGGTGATATTTTCCAATTTCTTATCTTTTTTAGCCACTTTCGTCCCTCCTTTAATCTACTTGATAGAATACGAATTTTGATACGATCGCCGAGATAATCGCCAATGCAACGCCTACGATTGCGAAATATGTCCACGCCATTGCCGTACTGAGACCGTACTGCCAGTTGGTGTTCTTTGCAAGCACCTCCTGCATTACAGGGTTGGTAGAATCTACAAAGCAGTCTATAACCGTGTAAATCAGGTTAGCCAAAATCATAGGGCTGATGGTGGGGAAGGTTATCTTCCAGAAAAACTCCCAGCCGGTTGCACCCTCCATTTGCGCCGCTTCCTTTGCGGAGGTGGGTATCTGCTGAAGTGCGGAAAGGAAGATAATCGTTTGAATACCGCAGCGCCAAATCAGGTTGAACAGGTTGCTGGCGACCTCGCTGAGGTTATCCGCCACAGACTGGCTTATGTTGGCAAATCCCATGAAGTCCAAAAATTCGTCCACCATGTTAACCTCAAACAGCGAGCTGAACTGAGACGCATCACCTACGCCCTGACTGGCCATATCGCCGTTGATAACGCTCAGCACGGGTCCCGTAGCTACCAGCACGGGGATAAAGAATATTGCTCTGGCAAGTCCTCTGCCCTTAAACTTCTGATTGAGCAGCAGTGCAATAAACAGACTGAATACCAAAATCATAAAGGTATCGCCGGGCATTGCGCTTATGGATTCAATCAGATTGGGGACATAGTCTTGGTCGTTTGTGAAAATATCGATGTAGTTTTGGAAATTATTCCATTCGCAGTAAATACCCGGTCCGCTCATCTGCGGGTAATCCGCCAGTCTGTCCTCGCTGACCAAATCGGTTTTTGAAAGCGAATAGTGGATTGATGTGATCAGTGGGATAATAAACATATAAATCGTTCCCACTAACCAAAGAGCTATAAAAGCGTAGCCGTAAAGCTTTTTCTTTCTCTCGTAGGAAATTCTGGTTTTCTTGTCGAGATTGGGACCCTTGCCCCCGCCCCGCTTTGCAAAACCGCCTTCCGTTCCTGCGGCGGCAGCTTCAACGGTTTCCGCTTCCTGAATTACTTCTGCGGTAACCTCAGCTTCCTGAACCGCTTCTGCCACGGCTTCCGCCTCCTGAACAACTTCCGCTTCCTGAACAGCTTCAACCGCTTCTTTTGCAGCGGCTTCATCCTGCTTGATTTTCTTTGAATTGAATCCGGCCATTAGTTGTTTTCTCCTTTCAATTCATAATCTGCAAGATTTGTTTCCTGCCCGTTGATGCTGATTGTTTTGTTATCAACATCGATTTTAATAACCGTTCCGTCCGAATATTGAACGGAATATACATAGGCGGTTTCATGTGTATAGCCTACTATTGTCTCGTCGTTTAAGGAGCCTACAAGCTCATTGTACATCTTATAGTCCTTAGCCGCAGTTTCCAGCCAGCCCTCATAGTTTGCGTAGAAATACTTGTCGTATTTCGTGTCGATGAAGTCGTTGGGGGAATTGTACATAAACATGTAGTTGATTCCCGAGCCGGTCATCATGGATAAGAGGCGAAGCTCATCCGCATTGGAGCTTGCATTTACGGGCTTTGAGGAATAAGGAATGTACCCGTGAATAACCATCTGATAGAACGGTACGTCGTAGTCGAACAAATCGTAGTTCGAGCTGTAAAGCGGAACGTTAGATATAGCCTTTACATAAGGCAGCGCATATGCGTTGCACTCCTGAGCCAAAATCGAAATTCCCGCATCGTTAAGCTTCTGAAGTCCGTCCGTAAGAATTTTTACGGAATCGGCTCTTACAAATTGAGGTTTACCCTCGTCGTTGTGGCGGCTGAAATCGCTGTAAAGCGTTTCGGTTGCCTGCTGAAGCGTAATTGTGTTTATTCCCTCGCCTGTAAAGGATTCCGTGATCTTGCGGAATACGTCGGGCCAATAATAAGGAGAAAGAATGGTCCATGTGGGTCTTACCTCGGTGTCTGGAGTTCCGAACGCCAACTCAAAATCGGTTTGGGTTGCATATGCGTTGGTAACTCTCTTGGAGCTGTTCAGCGTAAAGGAATATCCGTTTCCGCTGCCCGTATACTCCATGAAGTTTACACCGGGATAAAGGGTTCCGCCGTTATCCTTAATGTAATTGTAAAGCTCGGTGAATGCGCTCTCACCGCCCAATTTTCCGGAATAGCCTGCCCCGGTGGTGACCTTGCCCTTTATGGCGCTGTCGGTAAAGTCGTTATAAATAAGCTGCATTTTGTCAACGCCCAAGTCCTTAAGCCTTGCGAGAATTTCCTGAGCGTTTTCGTAGGAGGTGGCAACCGTCTGTGTGTCCACAGGGAATCCCAAAACGGATTTCTTTGTAATGGTGCCGCCTACTGTTGTAACGGAAAGGGCGTTGCTTTCATCCGTATCCTGTTTGGTTAAGCCCTTTTCATTGATAAGGTAGTTGCGGTAGGTATCCGCCAAA
>CAYMFX010000155.1:0-5262 GCA_964389845.1 uncultured Ruminiclostridium sp. | reverse complement strand
CTTTTATTGCGTATTACAATTGCCCATTATTAATTTTATTGACAATATCGATAACTTCCGTAAGGTTTTCCGCCTGAAACTCCGCTAATGCTTTGATTTTCTCGGGAATATCAACCAAATCCTTAACGTAAACGCACCGAACCTCTGCGGCATAAGCGGATTTCACTCCGTTGGCGCTGTCCTCAACCACAATGCAGTCCTCGGCATTGAGTCCTAACTTCTCATACGCTTTTACATAAGGCTCGGCGGAGGGCTTTCCTTCCCTGACGCTGTCCCCGCCAATAATAACGTCAAAGGGAACGTCAATATTTGCTCTTTCAAAATTATGAAGTGCTTCCGAAACAAAAGATGAAGTAACCACCGCACGTTTAATTCCATTTTCGGCGAGATAGTCGGAAAGCTCGAAAAATCCCTTTTTGACCGGGATTCCTCTTATTGTGCCGTACTCTCTTGAAAGGTTGTAAGCCGATGTGCTCATTTCGGCATACTGCTCATCTGTAAAGCCGTAAACTCTGCGAAAATAATCCCGTGTGCTGTTATCGTTAAGACCGATTAAATCATAAAAGGTGGTGGACAGAAATTCAATGCCCATTTTTGCCATTGCCTGCTCCCAACACTCTTTATGTATTCTCTCGGTGTTAAGAATGGTTCCGTCCATATCAAAAAGCACTGCTTTTATCATCGTATAATCCCAAACCTTTATTCTTCAACAAATACTGCGGAGCTGTATGAGCTTAATACAAGAGGCTGACTTAAATCAACAGTTTCATCGGTGAAAATGTTTCTGAGCTTGCCGCCCTGATTAAGATTAAATGTAAAGTCTCCTGCGTCAACGTTTAATACGGTAATAACACGCTTTCCGTTCAGCTCACGCATAAAGGCGTATTGACGGTTGGTAAGCTGAAGCTGAGTATATCCGCCGCAGGCAAGTACGTCGCTTTCGGTTCTGAATTTTGCAAGCGCCGCAATATGCTTTGTAAGCGCCGTGTCCTCCTTAAGCTCAAATTCGGGGCGCAGCGTCTTGTCTCCGCTGCGCTTGTCTCCCTCGATTCCGTACTCGCTGCCATAATAAACCGAGGGAATGCCGGGCATGGTGAACAGCAGCGAGTATATAGGATTCAGGTGCTCCTTGTTTTTAAGCATTGTTGCAATTCTCGATACGTCGTGGTTATCCACAAAGCTGTAAAGGTTCTTGCCCCTGTACAAACACCACTGCTCCTTGCCGAACTGCCTGTTCAGGGAATGGGCTATCTCAAACATATTCATATCGTTGAAGCTTGAATAAAGACCCTTATAGCATTCATAATTGGTTACGCTGTCCAATTTGTCGGGAGACATCCAACGATTGTAATCCCCGTGAAGCGTCTCGCCCATAAGCCAGAAATCCTGACTGAGCCATTTGCAATGCCCGTGAAGCTCCTTTAAAAAGTTTTCATCAAGACAATAGGCAACGTCAAGTCTTAAGCCGTCAATGCCGAACTTTTCCCGCCATTTTGTGATACAGTCCTTTATATAGCCCTTAACCTCGGGATTGTACAAGTTAAGCTTTACAAGCTCGTAATGTCCCTCCCAGCCTTCA
Organism: uncultured Ruminiclostridium sp.; assembly: GCA_964389845.1. Lineage (GTDB taxonomy): Bacteria > Bacillota > Clostridia > Oscillospirales > Ruminococcaceae > Ruminiclostridium_E. The sequence continues at coordinate 3,683 of CAYMFX010000155.1, read as the reverse complement.
TAGAAGAAAGGGTCGCCGAAGGGACTTCCGCCGTCTCTGATATGAAACCAATCCTTGTATCTGCTGGAAAATCCGTGTTCTCTGACGTCCTTAAACGCCCAAAATTCTCGTCCCACATGATTAAACACACCGTCAATAATTATTTTGATTCCGTTCTCGTGAAGAGCGTCGAAAACCTTTTTGAAATCCTCCTCGGTTCCCAAGCGGCGGTCGGTTGTAAGATAATCGGCAGTATCATAGCCGTGCTTCGACGACTCAAAGATAGGACCAAAATAAATCGCATTAAAACCGCATTCCTTAATATGAGAAATAACGTCGATAACCTTTAATATTCTGTGCTCAGGCTCCCTTGTAAAGTCGTTTTCCTCGGGACATCCGCAGAAGCCCAAGGGATAAATATGATAAAAAGCGGATTTATCAAACCAGTTCATTTTTTCCTCCAAAAGATAAAATATGATTAATACCATTTTACCATTTCTTTTCTCATTTGTCAAATTCATCTTAAAAAATTATACTATTTTTGTATATTTTACGGTCAAACTGCACAAAAAAGAAGTGATAATTTTTACTCGCAATACTTGTCGATTTATGTGGATTTTTAACAAAAGGTATGTTATAATTGAAAAAGATTGAATTTTTTAAGGAGGCTTATTTATGGCTTTAAAAAAATGTATCGTTGCCTTCGACGGAACAGAAGCGCAGGAAAACGAGCTGAAAGCCGTTATTGCCGAGCATGCTGACGATCCGGGTGCGCTTATGCCCGTATTGCAAAAGGCTCAGGAAATTTACGGTTATCTTCCTATTGAGGTTCAGGAAATCATCGCTCGTGAAATGCAGATTCCTCTTGAAAAGGTGTACGGCGTATCTACCTTCTACTCTCAGTTCTCGCTGAATCCTAAGGGCAAATACAGAATTTCCGTTTGCTTGGGCACTGCTTGCTACGTTAAAGGCTCCGGCGACGTATTCAACAAGCTTCAGTCAATCCTCGGCATTAAAAGCGGCGGAATTACCGCAGACGGTAAATTTTCTCTCCAGGACTGCCGCTGTATCGGCGCTTGCGGACTTGCACCTGTAATGACGGTAAACGACGATGTTTACGGAAGACTTACGGGCGACGAAAAAGAGCTTCGTGACATTCTCGCAAAATACGAATAATTCCGATATGACAATGCCGCCCTTCAGCGAGCTTTCGCTGAACATTTTGGATATTGCGCAAAACAGCATAAGGGCGAACGCCTCGCTGATAGAAATATCATTGGAGATAAACACCCGATTAAACAGCCTTGTTATCGTTATAAGGGACAACGGAGAGGGATTTAACCCCGATGATTGCCAAAAATCCAAAAAAGCGGATAAGGGCGGCGAAAACAGAAACGGTTTCGGCTTAGCTCTTTTTAGGGAGAGCGCCGAAATAACCGGCGGGAATTTTGAAATAAAATCCAAAATAGGCTTCGGCACTGTCGTAACCGCCGAATATGTTTTGGATTCTCCTTACCGTAAACCCATAGGAGATATTAACGCCACAATTGAAGCATTGATTCTTTGCTGTAATGATTTTGACATTGTTTACACCTGTAAAATTGACGGCGAAGGCTTTACGGTGAGCACCGCTGAAATAAAAGACGTGCTTTCGGATATTCCGCTTCATACTCCGGAGGTTATGGAATACATAAGGCATTGTCTTAAAGAAAGCACCGACAGTATCAATAAAAATAAAAACTTTTTGAAAGGATAAATTGCATATGAAAACCTTAGCTGAGCTCCAAGCAATTAAGGAAAGCCTGCAAAGTCAGATTGACTTGCGCAATGAAGCGCATGCAAGCACGAAGGTAGTTGTCAGCATGGGCACCTGCGGCATTCAAGCCGGCGCCCGTCCTGTAGTTACCGCATTTTCCGACAAGGTTCAGGAGCTTAAACTGCATGATGTTTCAGTTACTCTCACGGGCTGTATCGGTCTTTGCAGCCAAGAGCCGGTAGTGGAAGTAACAACGCCCAAGGACGGAAAAGTTACCTATGTAAAAATGACTCCCGAAAAGGCGGTAAAGGTCGTTGAGGAGCATTTGGTAAAGGGAAATATCGTAACCGAATACACTATTGAAAACAATAAGTAATCAGGAGGAAGAAATAATATGTATCGTTCTCAAGTTTTAGTCTGTGGTGGTACAGGCTGTACTTCCTCCGGAAGCCCTTCTATTATTGAAAAGCTTCATGAGGAAATTAAGAAAAACGGTCTTGAGGAAGAGGTTGAGGTAGTTAGAACAGGCTGCTTCGGCTTATGCGCTTTGGGTCCCATAATGATCGTATACCCCGAAGGCTGCTTCTACTCGGCAGTCAAGGAAGAGGATATTCCGGAAATCGTTTCGGAGCATCTTTTGAAAGGCAGAATCGTTGAGCGTCTTTTGTATGCCGAAACCGTTACCGAAAACGGAATCAAGGCCTTAAACGACACCAACTTCTACAAGAAGCAGCACCGTGTGGCTCTTCGCAACTGCGGATTGATTAACCCCGAAAATATCAACGAATATATAGCCCGCGACGGTTATCAGGCGCTTCATAAGGCTATTACCGAAATGACCCCCGAACAGGTAATTCAGACGATTTTGGATTCGGGACTCAGAGGAAGAGGCGGCGCAGGCTTCCCCACAGGAAAGAAATGGCAGCTCGCACGTACAATCGTACAAGACGGCGGACAGAAGTATGTATGCTGCAACGCCGATGAAGGCGACCCCGGCGCATTTATGGATCGTTCCGTTCTTGAAGGCGATCCCCATGTTGTAATCGAGGCAATGGCTATTGCAGGATATGCAATAGGAGCTTCTCAGGGTTACATATATGTTCGTGCAGAGTACCCTATCGCCGTTCAGCGCTTGCAGATTGCAATCAATCAGGCAAGAGAAAACGGACTTTTAGGCAAGAAAATATTTAACACAGACTTTGATTTTGATTTAGGCATTCGCTTAGGCGCAGGCGCATTTGTATGCGGCGAAGAAACCGCCCTTATGACCTCAATCGAGGGCAAGAGAGGCGAGCCACGCTGCCGTCCTCCCTTCCCTGCTGAAAAGGGCTTGTTCCAGCGTCCCACTGTTCTCAACAACGTTGAGACTTATGCAAACGTACCTCAGATTATCCTTAAGGGCGCAGATTGGTTCTCTTCAATGGGTACCGAAAAGTCCAAGGGCACAAAAGTATTTGCATTAGGCGGAAAAATCAACAACACCGGACTTGTTGAGGTTCCTATGGGAACAACTCTCCGTGAGATAGTATATGAAATCGGCGGCGGTATTCCCAAGGGCAAGAAGTTCAAGGCCGCTCAGACCGGCGGACCTTCGGGCGGATGTATTCCTACCGAGCATCTCGATGTAAAGATCGACTATGACAATCTTATTGCTATCGGCTCCATGATGGGTTCGGGCGGACTTATTGTAATGGACGAGGACAACTGTATGGTTGACATCGCCAAGTTCTTCCTTGAATTTACCGTTGATGAGTCCTGCGGTAAATGTACGCCTTGCCGTATCGGTACAAAGCGTCTTTATGAAATGCTTCATAAAATAACAAACGGAAACGGCACGTTAGAGGATCTGGACAAAATGGAGAAGCTCTGTCATTACATAAAGAACAACTCCCTCTGCGGCTTGGGTCAAACGGCGCCTAACCCCGTTCTCTCCACTCTCCGTTATTTT
>CAYMFX010000154.1:0-5282 GCA_964389845.1 uncultured Ruminiclostridium sp. | reverse complement strand
GCCACGCATTTAGCGAAATTGTACAAAATTGCTTAGTTTTCAGATACGCCCTAATGAAAAATGTCATTCATCATCATTGTGGTAAAATTATGATTGTATTTTTACAATATTATTTGCTATCTTCGCAAGCGGTGCGGCGGAACCTTTTATACGGTTAATTATGCCAAGAAAAAGGGGCTGGTAATATTGCGATTATGAATAGTATTAGGTCAAATATTTGGCTTTTGCTCTCACCTATTATCTTGCAGCGACTCAAAAAGTTTCCTGCAAATATTGACTATTTTCCCTGCATATGATATACTGTTGTTACAGCAAAAATTTGGATAGGCACAAGCTTTTGTTTAAGGCGGTGAGTAAAATCAAGAGGATACTTATTGCAGGAAAAAACGAACAAGTATGCGAAAGCATTGCCGCTCTTCTTTCGGAAACCGATTGTAAAATCCTTTCCCTCACCGACGGAATAAGAATGAGGAGTATTGATTCGGAAAGCTTTGACGTTATTATTATCTCCACTCCCCTGAGCGATGAATTCGGGCTTGACCTTGCCGCCGAGCTTCACGGAAAAACCGGCGCCGCACTTGTTATAATCACAAAGGGCGAGCTGGCGGAGGAGGTACAAAACAAAATAAAGTTCACAGGCGCCTTTGTAATAGGCAGACCTTGCAGCAGGGCGGCGCTTTTGCAGACGATACGCTTTGCGGACATTGCAGGGGAGAATATCAAGCGGCTTTCCGAGGAAAAGAACCGTTTGGAACAGCAGCTTGAGGATATGAAGATAATTAACCGTGCAAAGCTGTGCTTAATGCAGTATCTTAAGCTTACAGAGGAACAGGCGCACCGACATTTGCAAAAGCAGGCTATGGACTTAAGGAAAACTCAAAGACAGGCTGCGGAGGATATTCTTATAATGTACTCAAACGACGCCAACAGCTGAAAAATTTTACGAGCTGTTTTTGAAACGTCAAAAACAATAAGGACAAAATAAAGGAGAACACCGATGGCAAAGATGAACACCAATTTCCTTAACTTAAAGGAAAACTATCTCTTTAAGGAGATAAGCAAGCAGGTTGCGGCATATGCTGACGCTCACCCCGGCAATAAGATTATAAAAATGGGCATAGGAGACGTTACTCAGCCCTTAGCCCCCGCTGTAGTTAAGGCAATGGAAAAGGCGGCGGCGGAAATGGGCAATAAGGAGACCTTCCGAGGCTATGAGGACAGCGGTCAGGGCTATGATTTTCTCCGGAGTGCGGTTAAGGGCTACTATGAAAGAAGAGGCGTGACCTTAGACTGTGAGGAAATATTTATCAGCGACGGCGCTAAGTCCGACACAGGCAATATAAACGATATTTTTGACGATTCCTGCACCGTCCTTGTCACCGACCCCGCTTATCCCGTTTATGTGGACTCAAACACAATGGGCGGCAAAACCATAAAGTATGCGGACAGCACTCCCGAAAACGGCTTTGCGGCTATGCCTCCCGAATACAGTGCGGATTTAATTTACCTCTGCTCCCCCAACAACCCTACAGGCTCGGTTTATACCAAGGAGCAGCTTAAGGAATGGGTTGCTTATGCTAAAAGGAATAAGGCGGTCATTATCTTTGACGCAGCCTATGAAGCGTTTATCACCGACCCTTCCCTTCCCCGAAGCATTTTTGAAATAGAAGGGGCAAGAGAGTGCGCTATTGAAATTTGTTCCTTGTCAAAGACGGCAGGATTTACCGGCACACGCTGCGGCTATACCGTTATTCCCGAGGAGCTTAAATTTTATTCTTCCGACGGCACGGCTTACAGCGTTCGGAAGATTTGGGCAAGGAGACAGGGCAGCAAGTTCAACGGCGTTTCCTATCCCGTGCAGAGAGCCGCTGAAGCGGTGTTCACCGACGAGGGAATCAAGCAGTGTCAAGAGACAATAAGATACTATCTTGACAATGCGGCTATAATGATAAAGACATTTGAGAAGCTTGGCGTCGAGTATACCGGCGGCGCAAACAGCCCTTACATCTGGTTCAGGTGCCCCGACGGTTTGGGAAGCTGGGAATTTTTCCACAAGCTTTTAAATGAAGCGGAGGTAGTGGGCACTCCCGGAGAGGGCTTCGGCAGGAACGGAGAAGGCTGGTTCAGAATGACCGCCTTTGGCTCAAGAGAAAATACTGTTGAAGCCATGAAAAGATTTGAGCAGATGTTTGTCAAAAAAGATTGACAAAATTTTTAAATTTGTATATAATGTAATTACAAAGGGAGTAGCCGACGCTTAACGGGCGTTTACTCAGCCGTCAGTACGATTTTTTTAAGAAATTAAAATATTCGGGAAATCCTTTCTTTTAAAAATCCGGCTTGTAATGAAATGGCGAGACTTTGCCGATATTTTTTACCGGCAAAGTCTATTTTTATGCTTTGCCGAATTACAAGGAGGATTCTTGAATATGGAAATGGTTTTACAGGTACTGATTTTGGCGGCGGGACTTACGCTGCTTGTTAAAGGGGCGGACTTCTTTGTGGCGGGAGCGTCGGAGCTTGCCGCAAGGCTTAAGATCCCTCAGCTTATAATCGGGCTTACGGTAGTGGCAATGGGAACAAGTGCGCCGGAAGCGGCGGTGAGCATTTCGGGAGTTATCAAGGGCAGCGCCGATATAACGGTGGGCAACGTCCTGGGCAGCAATATTCTGAATGTGCTGATTATATTGGGGCTGTCGGCGGTTATTACGCCTCTTGCAGTGGGGAAAAGCACAATTAAGTATGAAATCCCTTTCCTGATAGGCATTACCGCTTTAATGTTTGTGCAGGGCTTAGACGGAGAGGTGAGCCGCATAGACGGAATAGTTCAGCTTGTATTGTTCGGATTATACCTTGCTTATCTGATTGTGTCGGCGAAAAAGTCCCGTGGCAGCAATACCGAGGAGTATAAGGTTAAGCATAAGGGCTGGCAGCTGGCGCTGCTTACCTTGGGCGGGCTCGGAATGATTATTTTTGGGAGCAGCTTAGCGGTGGATTCCGCTTCGGCTATTGCGCTTGCCTTCGGTATGAGCGAAAGATTTGTGGGGCTTACAATAGTGGCTCTCGGCACATCTCTGCCTGAGCTTTTCACCTCGGTAACGGCGGCAAGAAGGGGCAATGCGGATATTGCCATCGGCAACATTGTAGGAAGCAACATTTTCAATATTTTATTTGTGGTGGGTATTTCCTCGGTTATAATGCCCGTACCGTTTTCCTCTGCATTTGGCTTTGACTGTATTATTGCGGCAGCGTCGGCGGTTATGCTTTTGCTGTTCTGCGTTATCGGTGAAGGCGGCAAAAAGCTGAAAAGGTGGCAGGGTGCGGTTTTGCTTGTTGGATATGTGGTTTATTTTGGGTGCATAATATGATAATAAGGATATGCTTGGTGTTAGGAGCGACGCTGTGAATTTATTTTGACTGTTGTAAAAAAAAGGACGGAGAAAGGAACAATTCAGTATGACATTTGCCGATATTGTAATGTTTATCGTTAAGGTATTGGCGGGGACGGGCGTGTTTCTTGTGGGGGTGCATTTGCTTACCGCCAACATTGAACAGCTTGCCACGGGACGCATTAAAAGCCTTTTCGGCAGAACCGCAAACAGCAGGCTCGCCAACGTGGGTATCGGCGCAGCCGCCACTGCCCTTATTCAAAGCTCGGGAGTTACCACGGTATTAATCGTAGGCTTTGTAAATGTGGGCATAGTCAATCTTTATCAGGCAGCCGCCATGATAATGGGTGCAAACATAGGCACCACCATTACGGCGCAGATTGCCGCATTAAGCGCATTCCCCATTACCACTTATGTACAGATTCTCTCCTTTATCGGAATAATGCTCAGCATGGTAAGCAAAAGCGACAACGTTAAAAAGGCGGGAATGATACTGTCGGGGTTAGGGCTTATCTTTATCGGGCTGGCTCTTATGTCTGACGCTATGAAATCAAATCGGGATATGATTCAGGGAATTTTCGAGACGGTCACAAATCCCTTTCTGCTTTTCTTAGCGGGTATAGTGCTGACGGCATTGGTTCAGTCAAGCTCGGCTATAACCTCGGTGGTTATCGCAATGTCGGTGGCGGGTCTTACCATAGGTACGGGAGGCAACGAGGTGCTGTTCATTATCCTCGGCACCAATATCGGTTCCTGCGTTACCGCTCTTATGTCCTCTATGACGGCGGGAACCAACGCAAAAAGAACGGGGCTTATCCACCTGCTGTTCAACACCTTCGGTTCAATCATATTTTTTGTTATTCTTATGCTGTTTCCCGATTTTATGTCGGTGACCTTTGGGAAATGGTTTTCCTCCTCGGCTACCCAGATTGCAATGTTCCACACCTTCTTTAACATTGTCTGCACGATTATATTTTTGCCCTTCTGCAAGGGGTTCGTTAAAATCTCGGAGCTTCTGATAAAAGACAAGAAGGCGAAGAAGAGAGTTACTTATTTGGACGAAAGATTGTTTTCCTCGCCCTCCCTTGCCATTTCAAGCATAGAGAGGGAGACGGTGCTTTTGTCCGAAACCGCAATGGAAGCCTTCAGGACGGCGTATAAATCTTTTTCCGGCAAGGATAAACAGCTTATAGAGCCGACAAGAGACAAGATAAGCAGGGCTAACGACATTTACAGCGCAATTATCGACTACCTTGTAAAGCTGTCCGCACACAGTAAATTAGCCGAGGAACAGAGCATTTCCGACCTGCACAGCAATGTGGGCGACATTATGAGGATTGCGGAGATAGCGGACAATTTCATCAAGTACACGGTAAGCACCGTAGACAACGGGTTAGAGTTTTCGGAGACGGTAAGGAAAGAGCTTGACGCAATGGTAGCCCGTGTTGAGGATTTGTACGGCTTTACCAAGGGCATTATGGAGAATAAGGACAAGAGACTGATGAAGGATATAACGTCAGCCGAAAACGATATTGACGCATTCAGAAAACGGCTTATCGACAATCACATCAAGAGAATGAATTCGGGAGAGTGTAAGCCCGAGAGCAGCGGGGTGTTCATTAATCTTGTTTCTAACCTTGAGAGAATGGGAGATCATCTTACTTATATTGCTTATACTATTGATAGAGAATAGACTGTAAAAAAACAAAAGTTTTGACCTAATCAACATTCTTGAAAGCGTCGATGAAGTTTTGGTCCACCTTTTTCAAAAGGTGGTAGGATTCCAAAGGGCAAAGCCCTTTGGTCGCTGCCCGCAGGCAGCGAAACTCTCTAAGCGTTAATACTATTTCTAATTTAAAAACGTTCTTTGAACGTTTTTAAAGGTTCCGCTTT
>CAYMFX010000153.1:0-5327 GCA_964389845.1 uncultured Ruminiclostridium sp. | reverse complement strand
TGCTGAATTTTTTCTATATCGGGAATAGCAAATGCCGACTGCACATAATACCGCTTTGACCCTTTGTTGCACACAAAGTCAACCTCAAGCTGTTTGCGAATCAATCTGCCATCATTATCTTTCTGACTTACAACAACCAAACCTATATCCACATTGAAATCACGGCTTAAAAGTTCATTAAATATAATATTTTCCATTGTATGGTTTTCTTCAATTTGGCGGAAGTTTATCCTTGCGTTTCTAAGCCCTATATCGGTAAAGTAGTATTTTTGCGGAGTATCTATATATTTCCTGCCTTTAATATCGTATCTTACTGCCCTATCGACAACAAAGGCGTCGCAGAGATAATCAAGATAATTTTTAACAGTGTTAATACTTATTGCTTTCTGCTTTTTTGATTTAAAAGTATCTGTAAGCTTTTTAGGGTTAGTGAGCGAGCCGATACTTGAAGCGAGAATATCAATCAACTCCTCAAATTCATCTCTGTTTTTTATATTGTGCCTTCCAATAATATCATTTATATAGGTTTCTTTAAAGAGATTTTTTAAAAGATCTATTTTTTGTTCAGGAGTAGGCAATAAAACCACGGGAGGAAGACCGCCGTACAAAACGTATTCATTCCAGCCGTCGTACTTATTCCCGTCATATTCAGACATAAATTCAGCAAAGGACAAGGGATTAATGTGAAGCTCGTCCCCACGTCCCCTGAACTCGGTAATAATGTCCTTTGACAAGAATTTTGCATTGCTACCTGTAACATATACATCTGCGTTCTTTATCCGCATTAAACTGTTTAAAACCGATTCAAATTCATCAAGGAGCTGTACCTCGTCTAAAAGGATGTAGTACATCTTGTCATCGGCTATTTTTTCTTTAATGTATGGGTAAAGCACATTGGGGTCACGAAACCTCTTGTTTTCAAATGAATCAAAGGCAATTTCTATAATATGATTTTTGTCTGTTCCACTTTCCAAAAGGTAGTTTTTGAAGATAGAAAATAAAAGATAGGATTTGCCGCAGCGTCTGATTCCGGTAACCACCTTTATTAGACCGTTGTGCTTTTTCATTATGAGTTTATTTAGGTAATGTTCTCTTTTAAATTCCAAGCTGTAACCTCCACTGAAAATTTTTGCATATTTAGTAGTATTTTTTCAATTGAGGTTATTATACATTATTTTTTTTGAAATGTCAAGGTAAGTTAAAATTTATTATTATGAAATGATTTTATCAGATGAAGGATGCCAAAAGTCTTATTTGATACTACTTTAATTTGCTAAAAATTAGCTTCTACGCTAAAGTTTTTCATTTGGATGATGGAATTTTATTATAGGTATATCAACCGAGGATAACTTCAAATTATCGGGGGGTATAAATGCAATTGATGAGATTTCAAGAGAACATATATAAAAGGATTATGCATAATCTGAATGAGGACAATCTCATACTTGTATATGGACCGTTGGGATGTGGTAAAAGTAAACTTATAAATGAGTATTTCAAAAATGATTGTTCATCTTACTTTGAATTTAAAGAAATAGACAAGAATAGAAATGATGCATTGCCGCTCATTGCTGTTTCAAATGCCTTATCTGACGTTTTGAATAATGAAAAAGAAAATGTTGATATACTTAATGAAATGTCAGGTAAAAAAATACCCCTAAAATATGTGTTTAACAAAACCAGTAAAATAATAAGATTCTTTGAAAGTATGAACAATTATCTTACTGATACTGAAATAAACATAGTGTTGGGTCTAAGAAATAGAATGAAACAGGTAAAGAAAGGCTATTTTTATGTTATTTTTGACAACAGCGAATACGTTAATGACTTTGTAATAGCTTTTATCCGAAAACTTACAGTATGCAATGCTATGATTAGTATTTTTCAAAATAGGTTAAAATTCATTTTTTTTGAAAACATTATAAATGAAGAGGTTAATGAAAATCTACATTCATTGCTTGAAACTCAGATAAAGATATCTATATCGCATGATGATTACATGGAGTATGTACATTCAAGGACTGATACCAACGAAATCACCGATGAAACTATAGCTGTACTAGAGGCTTTGAGTGCCAAGGATTTCAGCATTACAAATATGTTGATTGAATACTTGAAAAATCGTGAATTAACGCTAGACAATTTAAATATCCGCACTATAACAGTAAATCAACTTGTCGACATCTTTGATAAAGTCATAATATCCCACATGAGTAAGCACACTATTGAGATAGACTGTTTAAAGGTTGCCTCTATTTTGGGTAATATTATTTCATTTTATGATTTAGTTGAGTTGACAGATAAAGATACAGACTTTATTGCTACAACAATTCAATTTGGAAAACAAGCCGGACTTTTAAAAAAAGACACTAACAGTAATGCAACAGCATCATTCTTACACCCCATAATAAAAGATATTTTATACAAAAAATTAAGTGACAAGAAGTTACACCATCTGCATTATAACGAATTATTAAAACAACGATATCCGACAAAACACTTGCTGATGGCCGAGAATTTATATAATGGTGGCATACAATCCCAACAGATGAAAGATGAATTTTTGATTCAATTAATGATCTATGCGAAAAACAAGTCATTACAAGATTTCGACGCCCGCAAGTACATAGCTAAATATTTTGATGAAACAACCATCGCCCGATTTGTAAATGAATACTATGCAGCTCTTCTCTGCTACAGTCAAGGAGATTATCACAAAAGTGAAAAAATATTTAACAGCATAGACAGCATTGACATCCCGAGTCCCGTTTCTTCAAGTCTTATAGCCTATTCAAAAGCTCGAATAAAAACAATACTTGGTGATGACATCAAAGATTTTGTAGAGACAAAAGATCTTCTTATTGATTGTTCTGAAACCTTTCTAGAAAATCAAATATATGATCTTTATTTTGATAGCCTGACAGTTATTATAAACATATATGCTTATAAATTGTCTGATTTACTTTCTGCAAGACAGATAGAACAAAAATATGTCTTAACATATCAACAGTTAAATAGTGATGTTGCAAGCGAGTTTTATGATGACTATATTGAATTTCAAAGAAGAACGGCATCCTTACTTGATGCAGAAGGAGCTTACAACAGAATGTTAAACCTGTTTCGAAAGTGTGAACTTAAGGATTTTCTTCCAAAATACAAAGCTTATAATGATATGATTGGTTATAGTTTATATGCTGGTGAGTTTTCAACAGCAGAAGAATACACACTTATATTGCAAAACTATATTACAAAAAATTCATTTTATAATTTCCCTGAAATATACAAGGTAATAAGCAATAAAATTCTTTCTGACTTGTTTAATAATATAAATGCGAGAAAAGCAAAAGTTATTGTTAAAAACGGAATAGAGGCTTTAAGGAAACATGAAAATCAAACAGGAGTGTCTAAGGTTGTAAAGATGAATTTGGCCTGCCTATATATACTTGACAACAATTATTCAGAAGCCGAAAAGCGTTTGTTTCAACTGTACTCGTCAATGCAGAAGTACACCAATAATCTGTATAGCACTTGTGTTCAGGCAAATTTATCAGCGTTATACTTGCTAAAAAAAGATTACGCTAAGGCGCTTGAACTTAACCTTAAAGCAAAAGAAGAACTATTAAATTGGGATGATAACTACAAAATATATTACACATGGCAGAACGAATATATGAAATCACTAATTGAAAGCAAAACAGAAGTAACGCCTTTTGATTTGTTCAAGCTAGATGAAACTCATACAACATCTGCAAAAACTTATAAATTCATAGGTCGTGGATTAATGTTTTCCGAACTCCTTTTCTACACATTATAATTATACTTAGTAATTAAAGCTGAATTAAATATAACATTAAATAGCGTACTTTGATTCAGATTATACTTTTTAAACAGGTATGTCAGCTCGCTATGATCCGTGAAATAAGGCATTGTAGCAAAATCGTAGAAATAGAAGTTACCATCTTGAGTTACACGGCAGTCTATCCGACCATAGTTTTCCATCCCAATAAGTTCAAAAACTTTTCGTGCACTTGTCTTTATTTTTTCGATAATGCCCTCAGGAAAGCTTTCCGACAACATAAAGTTGTTATATGAGTAATGGTAGGACAAGTCTTGTGTAATAATTCTTTCGTTTAAACACTTGACATCATCAATGCAAATACCGATAGGATCTAACGCTGTAATATTGTCTAAAACAAATATGGGAACCTTGCACTCATAACCTCTGATAAACTGTTGAATTATAAGCGGAACATTGAGTTCTTTATACTTTTTTTCAACAATCTTATCAAAATCATCGCTTGATGTGTTAGTAATGCAATCAGACTTAACTCCACGACTGGCGGACTCATACAAAGGTTTTATTATAATTTCCATATCCTTAGGCGGGTCACTGTTCAATTGCCACTTTCCGTTATAAACCCATGATTTTAACCCGTGTAAATCATTTTGCAGCAACAGTTCAGAAACATGGTGTTTATTACGAGCCAATGAACAGGCATATCCACAGCTTCCAGTGTACATGAAGTTGTAATAATCACAATATGTAGGTATTAGCGACTTTTTGGAGATTCCTTTACCATTTCTTGATAAATTAAATATTAAGTCATCTTTTTGAATAACTATGTGAGCAGATTCCACATCCTGAATAAACTTATGTTCATCATAATAGGTTATAAAGTCATATCCTGCATTTCTTAATGAACTTTTTATTTCGTTTATCTCACATTCATTAAAGAATTCTATCCTTAATTGCTCTTTCGGACACACATAGTGCATAGTTTCCCCATAAACATTTGCAACAACGATTACTCTGTTCACATTTGCTTTTGAAGAAAATTTTTCTAACAAGTCCTTCATATTCAACCCCCGATAATTTGAAGTTATCCTGTGTTCAGTTAACTGCTTGTATTATACCATATTTTTCCTTATATTACAATACTTTTCGACACTTTTCTTTAAATATTTGCCTTTTGAATACCAAAGATATGTTATTTCACTTTTTAAACCTGCCTTGTGCTTACATTTTTATATCAAATAAACATTTATGCACAATAAGCAATGTCCTACACCGTGACAAAAATCGACAAATTTCTCCAAGTAATATATAATTAAAGCATTACTTTCAGGAGGTATATTACAATGTTCGATTTATCATCACAAACGGCTGCTTTTTTAAGCTACTGCAAAAACCGAAAGACCCTTAATCCAAAAACAATAAAAGCATATACAACAGATCTAAGGCAATTTGCCGATTATACAATAAACCGTTTTTGCAGGGAAGTAATATGCGATTACCTTGCATTTTTACATAATTCCTTCAAGCCCAA
>CAYMFX010000152.1:0-5333 GCA_964389845.1 uncultured Ruminiclostridium sp. | reverse complement strand
AGAGCAGGGACGCCACGGTCGGTGGATTTGTCTGATTTTAATTAAGGTTTAGTATAAGACCCCTTTCATTCCGAAATTTGAAACGGATTTTATTCTGATAACTAAAAACATACAGGAGAATTAATATGCTGAGAATATGTACGAAACAGGAATATAAAAAATATGCGGACTTTGCCTATGAGCTTGCTTTAGACCAATCGAGGTCGGGTTACCCCGCTTACAGCGACGGAATCAAGACAAAGGAAATGTTTATGGAGCGTTCGGAAAAAGCTTTTTCGAGAGATACGGAAGAAATTGTGCTTTTCGAGTATAAAGGCATTGTGGAGGGGTGGATTCATTATTATTGGCTTCCCGATGATCATTATTTATCTACCGTCAGCTTTAATATCGACATACACACCGAACAGGCGCTGAGGGAGTTCCTTGAGTTGGCGCAAAAGAAGTTCAAAGGATACGACTTGTTCTTGGGATACTCAAAGGACAACAAAAAAGCGGTGGACTTCTTGTCGGCAAACGGATTTGAGTGTATTGAGGAGGACTTTAACAACACTGCTTTCCTGAACAAATATGAACCTATTAAAGCAAGCGATGATGTGGTTCGCATTTCAAAAGACAATTTTGAATACTTCCGCACTCTTCACAGCAAATCCGATGAGGATATGTATTGGAACTCGGACCGAATCTTTGCGGATATTGACAGCTGGATTATTTTTGTCAGGATTGACAATGGGGAAGCGTTGGGCAATGTGTATTGCACAAAAAACGGCGACGGATGGTTTGAAATTTTCGGCATCGATATGAAGGACAATATTTTCGATTCCGACGTTTTTCGGGAGCTTTTGGGGAAGGCGCTGAATACCGCCAAAGAGCTTGGAGGAAAATATATGACGTTTTTCTGTGAAGCTCAGGAGCAGGAAATTGTTAAGGAGCTTGGCTTCAAGTGCGTCGGCGGGTATGTGTGCTTTAAAAAGCGGCTTTGCTGATGCGGGCATTATTCCGCCATAACGCTTTTTAAGGAAAGCTTTTCTATTCTTCGTGAGTAAATGTAAAGTATAACCTCATACACTATTATAAACGCTATCAGAGTTAAACCGAATATTTTAAAGTCAAAGCTGTATTCAGGCATATTCTCAATGTCGGCAAAAACAACCGTAACCATAATTTTGAGCAGCAGATACTGATATACGGTTCCTACGGCAAAGCCTATATATGCAAAGGGTCTGTATGCGCCTAAAATTTTCCTGCCGCAGATTTTGTATTCATAGCCGAACACCCTCATCATTGCGATAGTCTTAGCGTTGCCCTTGATTACGGTGGATAGGGACATCAGCAATGTCATAAAGCTTAAAATAAGCCCGATTGAAATTATCATAAAAGCAAAGTTCTCGCTGGCAAGCTGTTTCATTGAGAAGGACATCTGCACCATTGCCGAAAAGCAGAACGCCGAAAACGCCGTGAAGAAAACCAGCGTCTTTTTGGATTTTATCGTTGTTTTGGACAATTCCTTTAAAAATGGAAGGTCGCTGTTCTTGACTTTTCTTATTTTGGCTTTAATCGGTTTTCTCTCATTTAGCAGGTTCATTACAGGCTGTTTCATTTTGAAATCGGCGTAGAGTACCGATAAGGCGGAAAAGAAAAGGGTGGGTGCGGCTGTCAGCAATAGGCAGAGGAGCAAATGAAATTTTACCTCGAAATCGGGAAAGAGATGATCAGCGTTGTTAAACTCATAGAAGGCGGGAAGATACAAATACGCCATGACATAGCCGATAACGCTGCCGGCTAAGACGCTTAAGCCGAACACCCAAAAGCTTTTTGCTATTCTCATATCGGAATAGCCTAAGGCTTTCAAAATGCCAAGCTCCCTTCCGTGAGCGTCAATATAATTCTTAATGTAGAAAATCAGCATAATGACGGAGGTAATGACTAAACAGCCTCCGGCTATGATCGACGTAACCTTGCCGGTGGATACAACTGCGTCATACATTGCCCTGCCTGCCTCGGTGGTTATTTCGTCTTTCATTTCGGCAATGTCAATGTTGTAATTTAAAAATAACGTGCTGACAAATACGGCACAGCATATGACGACAGATATTCCTATCAGCTTAAAAGCGTCCTTTAATCCAACAACCATACCCTATCACCAGCCTATCTCATACGCCGTTTTGGGAGCGCTGTTCTTGTATAATTCCGACACGTTCCCGCTGTTTAAATGAATCACGGTGTTTGCCATTTCCGCAATGTTTTGATTATGAGTAACCATTACAACGGTAAAGCCGTATTCGTTTTTCAGCTTGCTTATGTAATCAAGAATCTGCCGTCCTGTCTGCTCGTCCAATGCTCCCGTAGGCTCGTCAAGGAAAAGCACCTTGGGCTTTTTTGCAAGGGCTCTGGCGATAGATACCCTTTGCTGCTCACCGCCTGACAGCTCGCTTGGAAGCTTGTTCTCTTTATCCTCAAGACCTACCGACTTTATAATCTCTCTGTATTCCTTATTGTCGGCAAGGTCGGCTCCCATTCTCACGTTCTTATCGACGGTCATATTGGGAAGCAGATAGTATTGCTGAAAGATAAAGCCGACGTTTTCCCTGCGAAACTCGGTAAGCTCCTTTTCCGAAAGCTTCGTTATATCGGTATCGCCGTACTTTATATTGCCGCCGTCAGGAGCTTCAAGTCCCGAGACCACGTTCAGGAAGGTGGATTTTCCCGAACCCGAGGCTCCTAAGATAACCGCAAAGTCCCCCTCCTCGATTTTCACGCTGACGCCCTTTAATATCTGAGCCTTGGTGCTTCCTACGGTGTAGGATTTTGTAATGTTCGATATGTCAATCATTTTTTTCCTCTCCCTTAATTATTTTCAGAACTCCCCTCATAACCTCGGAAAGCATTCTGCCGATTTCGTCGGGGGTAAACACGCACATATTGGTGGCGCAAAGCACGGCGATTCCGTGGGTGTATATCCAAAGGTGGCGGTATAAATTTTCGGCGTCCTTGTCATAAATTTGGTAGCTTTCTTCCACCGAGCGGAGAATGTCGGCATAGCTTTCGTCAATTAACGGCAGAACGTTTTGAACGTCGGGTTTACCTTCCTGCTCCGACATAAACAATAGCTGAAAGAGCTTAGGCTCCTTTATTGCAAATTTGATATACTGCGTACCCACGCCCTTAAACGCCGGGGTTTCCTTAAGCCCCTCCTTTACATATTCCGCATACAAGTCCTTCGCCATACGCTTTGCCGCTTCCTGAACCTGTTCCATATTTTCAAATACGGTGAATATGGGGCAGGAGGAGCTGTTTAATCTTTTGCCTAACTCTCTTGCGGTTATGCCTTCTATTCCTTTTTCTCTGACAATGTCAAGGGCGGCGGAGGCTATCTGCTGTTTTGTGAATTTTGATTTTGGCGGCATTTTTCTGCTTCCTTTTTAGAACGGTTGTTTTATAACGCTTGTTATATTATATAGCATGAGCTTATTATTGTCAAGGGGTTGTGGGCACAAAATTGTCATGAATTAAATAATAATTTAATTGTAGCATGTTAAAATATTCCTTGAAAGATTCTTAATAGTGTGGTATAATAATTTCAAATGAAGCAAAATGAAAAAAGGTTTAAATTTTTGAAATTATTTTACCGCAGCAAATTACAACCGGAGTTCACAGAAATCACAGAAAGAGGAAAGAAGATGAATTATGAAAAATCCTGCGGGGCTGTTGTTTACCGTAAGTTTCATGGAAATACCGAGGTTCTTTTGGTTCGGCACGTCAAGTCGGGGCATTGGTCTTTTCCAAAGGGGCATATGGAAGAGGGAGAAACCGAGGAGGATACCGCTAAGCGGGAGATAAAGGAAGAAACCGGCGTCGATGTGCTTATCGACACCGGGTTCCGCGAGACTGTAAATTATTCCCCTAAGCGCAATACGAAGAAAACCGTTGTTTACTTTGTGGCTATGGCTACAAGTCATGAGCTTGTTCCTCAGGAGGAAGAAATTTCGGACATTAAGTGGCAGGAGATCGACCAAGCGCCCATTACGCTGACCTATGACAACGATAAAGTCATTGTGAACAAGGCGAAGGGGTTTATTGCCCTTATGAAATAATCGGAGCATGCTCTTATTTTACCGCAGCGTCCTTGTAGAAAAATTCAAGGACTTCTTTTGCGGTGCTTCCGTTATTTGCCATAACGTTTGCGGTGTATTGGCTCATTCCGACTCCGTGACCGCTGCCGTAAGCTTTAACTCTGAACGCCATTCCCGTCCATTCTATTTCAAAGGCAGTGGAGCGCAGTCCCAATATCCGCCACAAATCCCCTCCGCTCAGGGTTTTGCCTCCCGCCTTTACCGATATGACATAGCCCGCTTCGTCCCGCTTCATATCCGAGAACCACAATGAATAGTTTAAAGGCATTTCCGCTTCGGGATCAAATTCTATTAGCCGCCCTCGTACTTCGTCGGCGGTTATTTCATTTGTGGTATAAAAGCTTTTGAATTTCTTGTCCTCGGGGCAGTCTGTTTTTGTCAAATAGGGAAGATTTATTCCCCAGACGTATTCGGGGCGGTTGGTGACGCCTGCCGATACGGAATGATAAACGCTGTATATGGGCTTGTTCTGATAGTATATGGGGTGCTTTGCTCCGTAGGCGGCGGCTTCCTGCACGGCGGGAAGATATTTGTCGTAGCTGTCGCCGTAATAGGATTTAGCCTTTGTCGGAGTGAAATAGGGCTGGCAAAGAGAGGTGCTGTCGGAAAGCTCTCTCCCGTCCTCCGTCAGTCTCAGCGCATAGGTGTAGGCGGCGCAGGCCTGCGCCTTTAAGGCTTCAAGGTGATAGGACACATCTATCTGTGCAAAGAGACATCCTGTAAGGTATTCCTCCGCCGTTAAGGTTACGGACTTGTTGTTTTCGGTCAGAGTCAGCGTGAACTGCTCCCTATGCTTCGGGGGAAAGGCTCCTCCGAATACCGCCGAAAAGGCTTTCGGCACGACAAAAACAAACGCTGCGGCTATCAGTATCATTGCTATGTACTTTTTCATTTTATCCCCCCAAAAACAACCATCGCCGAAGTCGATTCCGCAATTGTCAATTGTACATTGCCAATTGTCAATTGTTCTATTGACTTATTCCCGATAATGTATTATAATATTAATAGTTATGCGCAATAGAATTATATTAGCTTGTACGTGTTTTAGAACCTGTCTTCACAAGATATTGCGCATGTCTTTTCGGCGAATTTTGCCGATGACTGCGTTAAAATTCCTTGACTTGCGACAGCAAGCCGGCGGAATTTTGCCTTGTCCTCGACAAAATCTGCTCGAAAATCCACGCACAAATCTTGTGAAGACAG
>CAYMFX010000151.1:0-5458 GCA_964389845.1 uncultured Ruminiclostridium sp. | reverse complement strand
CGCAGAAAGCGTCCGCAGTTAGTAGAAATTGTGCAAATTGCGACTTTTCAGATAGTCCTTAGTCTTCGCTGTTCTGTTTTTTCTTATTCTGGCTCTGCTGGTTCTGCTGATTCTGCTGCTGATTGCGGCTGTTCTTGTTCTGCTGTTCCTGTTTGTTCTGTTGATTTTTGTTATTCATAACAATCCTCCGAAGTAAAATATCAGAATAGAAATCATTTTCTATTCAAAAATATTTTTCCCGATTACCGAAATACTATGCAAACAAAATATACAAAAGAGCAAAAATTACAGCTCTGTCCGCTTTTTCACGCATAAGAACGACAAGTAAAAGTAAAATCAGCCTTTTATCCTCGTCCCCGAGCAAAACCGAAAGTCCGTTCATTTCTGAGCCCTTTTTCGCTGACAGTTTGGGCAATTGCACTGTGCCTTGCTGTTATGCTCGTTTATGTAGCCGTTAAGGCTTGTGGGAGTTGGTCTACTGTTTTTTGGGGCATTACCGCTTACCTTTTGCCTCGACTGCTCCTCTCTTTTCCTTTTAAGCTCGCCTATATCGATTATATCACTATCGGATTTCTCACAGCAGGTATCTTTCTTTTCACAATCGCTCTTATCCTGCTCCTGTATCTCCTGAGCAGAAAATTTGGTAAGCTCTTCCGCCTCTTTTTCTTTAGCAAGTCTTTCAGCTTCCGACTTTTCCTTAGCCGCTTTTTCTGCCGCAAGTCTTTCGGCTTCTGCCTTTTCCGCAGCTAACTTCTCAGCCGCAAGCCTTTCAGTCTCTGCCTTTTCCGCAGCCAACTTCTCAGCCGCAAGTCTCTCTGCTTCTGCCTTTTCCGCAGCCAACTTCTCAGACGCAAGTCTCTCTGCTTCTGCCTTTTCCGCAGCCAACTTCTCAGCCGCAAGCTTCTCTGCCTCCGCTTTTTCCGCAGCCAACCTCTCAGCCGCAAGCCTTTCTGCTTCTGCCTTTTCCGCAGCCAACCTCTCTGCCGCAAGCCTTTCTGCTTCCGCCTTTTTCTTAGCCGCCTTCTCAGCCGCAAGCCTTTCTGCTTCCTCCTTTTCCTTAGCCCCCTTTTCAGCTGCAAGTCTATCTGCTTCCGCCTTAGCCTTAGCCGCCTTATCCAATTCTCCCACAACCGATTTTTTCGCCATTTCAAGAGCTTCTTTTATATAAGCCTCCTGCTGCTTTTCAAGCTCTGTGCTGCTGATATTGGTTTTCTTCCACTCCATGATTATTCCTCCGAAAAAAATTTTAATTAAAACAATCCGTCCAACGCACCGCTTTCCCGAAGAAGCGGCAAAATGCTCATAATTTTCATAATTCTGAGAGCGCTGTCAACCTTGCTGCGGTTTTCGGGGCGCAGGTGAGGCTTAAGCGCCATTAACAGCTGTGTGTTTTTGTCGGGCTTATTCATATTTTGAAGCAATTCCCCAAGCTTCATCACAGCCTCAATATCGATTCCGCCGAAAAAGTCGCTGCCCTCGGAAACGTTATCGGAGTCTCCTCCCTCGTCCTTTTTCTTTTCTTCACTGTCAAGAAGCTGTTCTAACAGCTTTGCAAGCAAATCCTCCTGAGGCATTATCGGATCATTCCTTTCAGCATTGATTCTCTTCCGAAATAATTCGGTGACTCCCTAATCGTTTATCTTCTTCATCAGGCTTTCCGCTTCGGGAGACTTCATCAGCTTTTCCTTTACGGAAGGGTTATCCATAATTTTTTTAAGCTTGTCGGCGTCCTCTTTTCTCATACTGCCCATCATACTTTCAACATCGTCCTTTTCAAGCCACTCCCTGAGCTTAGCCTCGGAAATGCCTAACTTTCCGCTTACAAGCCTTATCATCTTCTCCATATTGCTGTTCATAACAAGCCTCCTTAAAAGTTATGTCCGAATACAAAAATATATTCGTCCTTTTTAATTGACATTTTTGTCGTAATCTGTTATAATTACTTGAATACAACAAAGCAGCTTTACGGAAACGTACCGCTTTTCTGTTATATTTAATCAGAGACAGCTTAATTGCTCTGAAAGGAAAATCTTATGAAAATTATAGTAGTTGCCGACACACACAGAAATTTTGAAATATACAATGAAGTAGTTGAAAATAACCACGCCGATTATTACATTCATTTGGGCGACGGGGTAAACGAATTTGCAGACGTTGCAGAATCTCACCCCGATAAAGCGTTTGTTTTTGTAAAGGGAGAATCCGATTTCTGCTCAGCCTCCTCAAAGCAGCTTTTGAAGTTAGGAAAATGCCGTATCTTCTGCGCTCACGGAAATGAACAAAATGTAACCGAGGGGCTTGACGAAATAATCGCCGAAGCAAAGGCATCGGAGTGCAATATTCTGCTTTACGGACACACCCATGTATACAGAGCCGAAAAAATTGATGGGATTTACGTTATGAATCCCGGAAGCCTCGGAACCCCCAGAGGAAAGAACTCTCCCTCCTACGGCGTTCTTGAAATCAGCGAGGACGGACAGGTTAAAATGCAGATTGTTGCATATTGATAAGAGTTACTCTATTATATGCAGGATAATGATAAAATGGGATAAATAATTTTTGTAACCGTTTTGTAATTGAATTTTACCTTGAGGTATGATAAAATATGCTGCAATATTAATCCTGCCCTCTTAAGCAACATCGTTTAATCAGAAATGGAGCGGCAAAAATGAGAAAGCAAATTAAATTACTTATTATTCCTTTGGTAATTATTTTGTTTTTAAGCGGCTGCGAAAAACGTATCGACATTATATTGACAGATTCCACAATGCCCACACCCATCGATCCCTCCCCCGATGAAAAGACAGACATTCCGCCAAAGCCAACCATAAATGAAATGCTTGACTATTTTTTGAAGCAAGGTCAGGATATTGACATTATCCCTGTTGAAGAAACAGAGGAGTCGGCGCTTGCAAAGAAATTTATAACCGAAATGCGCATGGCGGTGGACTGTATAGGAACCACCCCTTGGAACTCGGTTATAAATATTGATGAATACATTGAGGACGGTTACTTAAAGGATTACATCTTGTTCAAGCTAAATTACCTCAGCGAAAACCCCGAAAGCAATATTGACGGCTACGAAATTAAAGAATTGGAAGCAGTCGAACAAGTGCAGGTCGGAGACATAACCTATGTTAAGGTAAAATTCATCTCACTGTTTTTAAACACCGTCCGTTCCAAATGGATTTATCAGCTTAAAACGGAATGGGCAGCCGTAAGGGACGGCAGAATCGTTGATGAAAGCATATTAGCCGGAGAAAATATATATAACTATTTACACATAGATATGGATATTGTAGATGAATTTGGCGTACAATCCGGTTACTCCTTTCCCCCCAAAAGGAACCCTTGGGACAGCAGGAAGGACATTGAGGATTTATTCAGAAGATTAAATTCTCAAGGATATGATATTATAATGAAGCCTCACCCTTATCCCGACAAATCGTACACTTTGCCCGAAGAATAAAGAATAAAAAAATACCCCGCAGGTTCTTAAAACCTTGCGGGGTTATTTTATTATTTCTTTCGATTAATACATACCGCCCATACCGCCGTCCATAGCGGGAGCAGCAGGAGCAGCAGGCTCCTTCTTATCCGCAACAAGGCTCTCGGTGGTAAGAACCATAGCCGCAACGGAAGCCGCATTCTGAATAGCGGAACGGGTTACCTTTGCAGGGTCGACAATACCTGCGGAAACCATATCCGTGTATTCCTCCTTGGCAGCGTCGTAGCCGTAGCCAACAGCGCCGTTTCTTCTGATGCAGTCAATAATAACGCTTCCTTCAAGTCCTGCGTTAAGAGCAATCTGACGAACAGGCTCTTCAAGAGTTCTGAGAATAATCTTAGCGCCTGTCTTTTCGTCGCCTTCAAGACCCTCGATAAGCTTTTCAACAGCAGGCATTGCATTGATAAGAGCGGTGCCGCCGCCTGCAACGATGCCCTCCTCAACAGCCGCCTTGGTAGCAGCCAGCGCGTCCTCAATACGAAGCTTCTTCTCCTTCATCTCAACCTCGGTGGCTGCGCCGACCTTAATAACCGCAACACCGCCGGAAAGCTTAGCAAGTCTCTCCTGAAGCTTCTCCTTGTCAAATTCGCTGGTGGTTGTCTCAATAGCGGCTCTTATCTGAGCTATTCTCTCCTTGATAGAGTCGCTTGCGCCTGCGCCGTCAACAATGGTGGTGTTCTCCTTGCCGACCTTAACCTGCTTAGCGGTGCCGAGCATATCGATTGAAGCGTCCTTAAGCTCAATGCCCAAATCGGAGGTAATTACCTGACCGCCTGTAAGAATTGCAATATCCTGAAGCATTTCCTTGCGTCTGTCGCCGAAGCCGGGAGCCTTAACGGCTACGCATACAAATGTGCCTCTCAGCTTATTGAGGATAATGGTAGAAAGCGCCTCGCCCTCAATGTCCTCGGCAATAATAAGAAGCTTCTTGCCGGACTGTACTACCTGCTCGAGAAGAGGGAGAATCTCCTGAACATTGGAAATCTTTTTATCGGTAATAAGGATATAAGGATCCTCAAGCTCGGCAACCATTTTTTCCATATCGGTAGCCATATAAGGGCTTATATATCCTCTGTCAAACTGCATACCCTCAACAACCTCGCAGCTTGTTTCTGCGGTCTTGCTTTCCTCAACGGTGATAACGCCGTCGGCGGTAACCTTCTCCATAGCGTCTGCAACAAGCTTGCCCACTACCTCGTCGCCGCTGGAAACAGTAGCTACTCTTGCAATATCGGCGCTGTCCTTAACCTTCTGGGAGTTCTTCTTTATCTCATCAACCGTAACGTCAACAGCCTTGGCAATACCCTTCTTAACGATCATGGGGTTAGCCCCTGCCGCAATGTTCTTCATACCCTCGCGGATAATAGCCTGCGCAAGAAGCGTAGCGGTAGTGGTGCCGTCGCCGGCAGCATCGTTAGTCTTGGTGGAAACTTCTTTAACAAGCTGTGCGCCCATATTCTCAAAGGGGTCGTCAAGTTCTATTTCCTTGGCAATGGTAACTCCGTCGTTAGTGATAAGGGGTGCGCCGTACTTCTTGTCAAGTACAACGTTTCTGCCCTTAGGTCCCAATGTAATCTTAACGGTGTCCGCAAGCTGATCAATGCCGCTGAGCAGTGCCTTTCTTGCGTCCTCGCCGTAAATAATCTGTTTAGCCATATCTATCAGTTCCTTTCTGTTCTGTTTATTCTACAATTGCCAATACGTCGCTTTGACGGAGGATAGTATATTCTACGCCGTCAACCTTAACCTCTGTGCCCGCATACTTGCTTATAAGCACCTTATCGCCTACCTTAACCTCCATCTCAACCTTTTCACCGTCAACGATCCCGCCGGGACCAACCGCAACTATTTCAGCCACCTGGGGCTTTTCCTGTGCGGAGCTTGTAAGAATGATTCCGCCCTTCGTTGTCTCTTCGGCTTCCAGCATCTTTATAACTACTCTGTCAGCCA
>CAYMFX010000150.1:0-5459 GCA_964389845.1 uncultured Ruminiclostridium sp. | reverse complement strand
GCTTTTCATTTATTACCAAAACTCCCCCTGCGGCAGTTTTGATCAAAAAGGCTTGCGGTATTGAAACCGCTTCGGGAACACCCAACAAGACCAAGGTTGCAAAGATTACCAAGGCTCAGGTTCAGCAGATTGCGGAAACCAAGATGAGAGACCTTAACGCAGGCAGCGTTGAAGCGGCTATGTCCATGATTGCCGGTACCTGCCGTTCAATGGGCGTTGAAGTAGTTGACTAATAACAAAAAATACAGTGGGAGGTTCTAAAACCGATTGACCACAAGGAGGATAATAAATGAAACACGGAAAAAAATATAATGAAAGCGCAAAGCTTATTGAATCCACAAAGTATTATGAGACAGCGGACGCATTGGGATTGGTTTGCCAGACTGCAAAGGCTAAGTTTGACGAGACCGTCGAGATTCATATCAGATTAGGCGTTGACTCCCGTCACGCTGATCAGCAGGTAAGAGGCGCCGTTGTTCTCCCCAACGGTACAGGTAAGACCGTAAGAGCGTTGGTTTTCGCTAAGGGCGATAATATTAAGGCTGCCGAGGACGCAGGCGCAGATTACATTGCCGACGACGATACCGTTAAGAAGATTCAGGGCGGCTGGATGGATTTCGACGTTGTTATTGCTACTCCCGATATGATGGGTATTGTAGGACGTCTCGGTAAGGTTCTCGGTCCCCGCGGACTGATGCCTAACCCTAAGGCGGGCACTGTTACTCCCGATGTTGCCAAGGCAGTTCAGGAGGCTAAGGCAGGTAAAATCGAGTACCGTCTCGACAAGGCGAATATTATTCACTGCCCTATCGGAAAGGCTTCCTTCGGCGCAGAGAAGCTTGAGCAGAACTTTGACGCTCTTATGAACGCAGTTGTTAAGGCTAAGCCTGCCGCTGCAAAGGGCACATATATAAAGAGCTGCACCGTTTCTTCCACTATGGGTCCCGGAGTTAAGGTTAATACCGCTAAGTTCGGCGCATAATTAACAGTAAATATATTAGATGAAACACGTTCGATTATTTCGGACGTGTTTTTTTATCGGACAGGGCTGAATAGGCCGAATGATGCCGAAAATATCAAAAAATGCCGAATAATTTAAAATTAGTATTATCTGTGCCGCCGGTTTATACAATCCGAAATAACACAATGCTCCAAAAAAATTTCAAAAATTATGTAACCTCGGCAGCAAAAAAACGTTTATTAGGGTGAAAGACAAAAACAGTGCGCACTTTCAAAAAATTGTCTTTTAATAAAAAATCAACCATTTTATTCAAAAAATATGAGAACACGTTCTAAATCTAAGCTACAGTAATGGAGGGTTCATATGAAAAGACAAATTACAGCGGCATTAACAGCTGCATTGATTCTCACTGGCATAACCGCCTGCAATCAAGACGTTTCACAAAATTCAAGCAGCAGTCAAGAGACCTCTAACACCGCATCAGCCCCCGCTCCTGAATTATCAAATACAGAAAGTGAGGTTGCTTCAACAAGCACCTCTCAAACAGCAGCAAGCGATACTGCAGGAACCGAACCGACCAAAAGGGTTATGACAAATTACAGTGAAGCCGAAATTCCGGATTTGCCCTTAGGAAGCAGTGCGAACGAAGGGAAGGCTCACGAATTGGACAACAGCGAAGCCCTAAAGCAGTGTCCCGACAATATTGTGTTTGAGACACACACAGTTGGTGATTACAAAATAAGTCTTGTGGGAGACAGCGTCAGAACAGATAAGGCGAACTTCCCCGGAAGCATTTACACAGATGATTTAAGAATAGAAGTGGAAAAGAACGGAACCGCAATCGGCTCGGAGTCTGACAACGCCATTGGTTATTACAATGACACTGCTACTTATGTAAGTCAATTTATTAACGAATATCGCCTTTTTGAGGATAAATTGGGGAGCTACATAGATATGTATGAGCTTGATAACCCAGTTATAGCTATGCGCTACTTCTATGATGACGACCCCGAAAGAACCGTAAAGAATGCGGTAGAATTTGCAACAATACAAAACAATGAGGTTTGCACAGGATTTGTAGGAATATCCGAAAAGGGAACGGGTGTAATACTCAATCCTGATGGAGGTACGTTCCAAACATCGCTCATTTTAAACACCGAGGACGGAGCTCACTGCCGTATGAGCACATTTGCCGCCGATAAATTTAAAATTGTCGACAATAAAACTCTCTGTGATGAGGAGGCAAAAATAAAATATTCCTTCGATTTTTCCGATACGCCGAAAATGGAGCTTTACACGGCGGAAAAAGTTTGACATTAAAACGAAATAACGAAAAAACGAAGAAATTATCCGATTAGTATTGACAAATAAAAATATGCTATTGTGCTAAAATATTATTGATGTTCTAAAGTCAGTAGGTCGCCGATTGTTTTCAATCTGCGCTAACGGCTATATGCCGCCTGCCGAGGAATGGGAAGAAATGATATTGAATGCTACGTCCTTTATGTTCGGCACATAATTAACAGTAAATATATTAGATGAAACACGTTCGATTATCTCGGACGTGTTTTTTTATAGAATAGTGTCGATTCTGTCAAGTGAAATCAATTATGCCGAGGAAATTTTAAATTTTTTTAAATTTTTTATTATTATACTATTGACAAAAAATTTTTTATGTTATACTATATATGTTACAACTTTACTTATAAGTAATTTTAAAGTGGAAGAATTCATAATAATTGTTATTACTGTTGCTTGATACTAATAACCAATTATTGCAGGAGGAAAAGATAATGAAAAAAAGCATTAAGACCGCTTTAATAAGCGCAGGAGTCTTTGCAATTGGTTTTATGTCCGTGGCATTTATTGGTGAAAGCTTCACCTCATTTGTCAGCGCTAATGACGCCGATAAAATTAATAATTATTCCTCAATAGAGGAAAACATGGTTAAACCCGATTATGACGTTAATTCAAGCGGAAAAACTTATGGCGATATTCTTAATGTTCGTCAAGAGGATTATCCGGATTTAATTGGGGTGATTGCAACAAACGGTCGTGAAGGCTATGCGTATAAGGAAGATTTTTGTGATGAATACATTCCGGAATCTGCGGAAGACGCTGTAGATTATATGAATAAATTGAAGGAGCTTAACGAGCAAGGCATTTATTTTAGAGTTATTCCGGTATATGATTCAAATGGTCGAGCTGTCATAGGTGAATATGAAATAAACATAGATGTCGGATTATGCTTTGACGGCTCGGTTGATGAAAAAAGCATGACCGAGATGGTGCTTGAAAGAGAAAAGATTTATGAAGAATCAAGAAAACAGGGCAAGGTTTTAAAAGGAAGCATCAGAGCAATTATGGAATAACAAAAACGAAAAAATTATCCGATTAGTATTGACAAATAAAAAAAACTGTGCTAAAATGTTATTGCTGTTCTAAAGACAGCAGGTCGCCGATTGTTTTTAATCTGCGCTAACGGCTATATGCCGCCTGCCGAGGAATGGGAAGTAATGATATTGAATGTTACGTCCTTTTCCCATTGGAGGAGGACTTTTATTTTCCCTTGATTAGTACAGCAAATACTAAAAAGGAAAGGAATGAAATCAGTATGCCAAGTCAGAAGGTATTGGAAACCAAGCAGCAATTCGTCAATGAGCTTGCAGATAAGCTCAAAAGCTCTGCCTGCGGCGTAATCGTAGATTACAAGGGCATTAATGTTGCCGATGATACCGTACTCAGAAAAAGCCTTCGCGAAGCGGGAGTCGAATACTTTGTAGTAAAGAACACCCTGCTTAAGAGAGCTGCCGAGGCTGCGGGAATTGAAGGATTGGACGAGCATCTTGAAGGCACCACCGCAATCGCTCTCTCCAAGGAAGATATTATAATTGCGCCCAAGCTTCTTTATAAGCAGGTTGAGGCTTCCAAGGGCGAGTTCAAAATCAAGGTAGGCTTCATCGACGGCAAGGCTATCACCGCTGAAGAGGTTACAGAGTACGCTAAGCTGCCCGACAAGGACACTCTTGTTGCAAAGCTTCTCTTCGTTCTCCAGTCTCCTATGCAGAAGCTGGCTATTGCCGCAAGCGAAATTGCCAAGAAGAAGGAAGAAGAAGGCGCTGCATAAGGTACTTTTTATTTGGCAGCTTTGGGAGTTATCTCCTTATACTGCCCGATAATACTATTTCTAATTTAAAAACGTTCTTTGAACGTTTTTAAAGGTTCCGCTTTCAGCGGAACCGACGTGACTTCGTCACGTCAAGAAATAGTATTGAACGTACATTCCGCACCGCCTTCGGCGGCGTATTCGGCTTCGCCGAATATTTTAAAAACGTTAGCACGTTTTTAAAACGGAATTAGTATAAACAAATACTAAATGCACACAAAAACAAAAAATTTTAACAAGATTTTAAGGAGGAACATAAAATGGCTTCAGAAAAGATTTTAGCTATGGTAGAAGAAGTAAAGGGTCTCACGGTTCTCGAGCTTAACGAGTTCGTAAAGGCGCTTGAGGAAGAGTTTGGCGTATCCGCAGCCGCTATGGCTGTTGCTGCTCCCGCTGCCGGCGGTGCTGCCGCTGCTGAAGAGAAGACTGAGTTTGACGTTGTTCTCGTAAGCTTCGGCGACGCTAAGATGAACGTTATTAAGGCTGTTAAGGATATTTGCGGTCTTGGACTTAAGGAAGCTAAGGAAGTAGTTGAGGCTGCTCCTAAGACTCTTAAGGAAGCTGTTGCAAAGGCTGAGGCTGAAGAGCTTAAGACTAAGCTTGAAGCTGCCGGCGCTAAGGTTGAGCTTAAGTAAAAGATTACCTATGTAAATAATGCCCTTCAAAACCCGAAAAACAGGTTTTGAAGGGTATATTTTTGTATATTATTCAAGCGTCATCTGCCCTGCATTAAATCCCGCCATTTTTCCCGCCGAGGGTATATTCTTGATAACATACTCATCGGGATTTTCAATAATGCCCTCGGAATATATTCTTGCAAGCTCCAATTCCGCCTTAGTAAGCCGCATTACCTGTACGCCCTGAGTATCCCTTGCCGCCTTGGACATCAATAGGTCGGAATTAAATATCATAACCTTCCCCGACGAGGATTGAAGCAGGAAGTCGGCGCTTTCCTTTATCGTGAACGCCGCCACAAGGGGAGATCTGTCGTTAAAGGCGTTGGCAAGCTTCTTTCTGTTGGTTTTAGTCTCGTATGAGGAAAGAGGAATCTTGGCGCACTTTCCGTTTTTGAAAAAGAGCATAAGGGTTTCGCTGTAATCTAAGGTTACGGTGGTGAACACTATGCTTTCACCCTGTTCAAATTCAAGCTTTGCGGGAATGTAGTCGCCCATAACGCTGGCTTTCGTCTGCTCAAAGGCGCTTATTTTCGCCTTGTACACCACCGCCGTATTTGTAAAGAACAAAATGTCGCTTTTATTTGAGACCTCCTGCTCTAAGATTATGCGGTCGTTTTCCTTAAGCTTCTGCTCTCCTCCCATTCTTAGGGACAAC
>CAYMFX010000149.1:0-5480 GCA_964389845.1 uncultured Ruminiclostridium sp. | reverse complement strand
GGAAAGGAATTGAGCGAGGATTGCGATTTTCCTACCCATACCGAGGCATTTGAAAAGGTCGTAGAAGCTCTTACAAAGGGCGACGCTGCCGTTATCAAGAGTATGGACGAGATTGCGGCGGTAGGTCACAGAATAGTACAGGGAGCGGAAATATTCGATAAGGCTACTATCGTTACAGATGAGGTTATCGATCAGATTGACGGACTTGCCGAGCTTGCTCCCGTACATAACCATCCTCATGCTCTTGCACTGAGAGCCTGCAAAAAGGTCATTCCCGAATATGTTCCTCAGGTTGTAGTATTCGATACCGCATTCCATCAGACAATGCCCGAAAAAGCGTTTATGTTCGGCTTGCCTTATGAGTGCTATGAAAAATATCATGTAAGAAAATACGGCTTCCACGGCACTTCTCACCGTTTCGTATCAAGAGCATTGGCAAAGGCTATGGGCAAGAACGTTGAGGACTTGAAAATTATTTCCTGCCACCTTGGAAACGGTTCATCAATCACGGCGATAAAGGGCGGAAAGTCCATAGATACTTCAATGGGCTTCACTCCTCTTGACGGCGTTCTTATGGGAACAAGAAGCGGCTGCGTCGATCCTTCGGCAGTTACCTTTGTTCAGCAGAAGTTAGGCTTGGACGCTCACGAAATGAGCGAATATCTTAATAAGAAATCGGGCTTCTTAGGCGTAAGCGGAATTTCCAGCGATAACCGTGATATTGAAGCGGCGGCAAAGGAAGGGAACAAGCGTGCGCAGCTTGCAGGCGATATTCTGAAATACGGCATCAAAAAGTATATCGGTTCATACACCGCTGTAATGAACGGAGTTGACGCAATCATATTTACCGGCGGTATCGGTGAAAACGCTCCCGAGGTTCGTGCGGACGCTTGCAAGGATATGGAATTTTTCGGAATCAAGATTGATGAAAAGATAAACTCCGAGACAAGAGGAAAGCTTGTAAAAATTTCCGCTCCCGACAGCAAGGTAGAGGTATGGGTAGTTCCCACAAATGAGGAGCTTCTTATCGCAAGAGACACCAAGGAGCTTTGCGGTCTTTAATAATCATAATCATTGATAATATAAAAATCGAGGTAGAGCTTATGGTTCTACCCGATTTTTTATACCTGTAAATTTGTATTACTTTTCGGATTTTATTGTTTTAGCCAAATCCAAAGAATCCAAGTTCCTCAACGAGTCCGCTTTTACAATAGGTTTTTCATTAGCGGCTCTTTTGGCAGCTTCTTTTCTCTTTTCAACATTTTCCTTATACAGATTAAATCTCTTAATATAATGGTCTGCATAAGGCTTTATCGGGTTATATACATCATTTTCGCTTTTCATCACTTCTTCAAAAATGCCTGCTATTCGTTGATCCATAATAGGCTGTAATCTGGAGGCGACATATTGATGAATGGCGGTAAGATTCTCATTTTGCATTATAGAAGAAGCAAAGCTGATAAATCTTCCGAAATCCTTATATTGCAGATAATTAAAAGCAATGGTAATACTTGAATAATAATTCTGATTAATGATATATTTTTCATTAAGCATGGTTTCGCCGTTTAAAAGTGCGTTCAGTTCTTCATCGGAAAGATACCCCACTAATGCGGAGGATTGAAGCATTTCACAGTCGGGGTATCTATCGCATTTTTCAATTACCTCTTCGGGGAATGAACGCTTGCTTCTCATTTTCAAGGGTTTTTCGCTGTTGGCGGTGACTGACTCGGAATATTTTCCCGTTTGATTTCTTCTTGTAAGGAAGAAGGTTTCTAAAATAGGGACGGGCACTTTGCTCATAGGGATATTGGCACAGCAGGAATAAAGGCAGTCCTCATATTCGGGCTGTTCGGCTTCGGATTCAGCAGTTTCGGCATTGCCAAAGGTTTTAAGCATTTCGTCCTTCAAAATGAGACTTCTTATCGGCTCAATGACAAGACACTTGATTTTTTTATCCTGCATAAGCGCCGCTGTAGCCTCATAGTGATTAGACAGCAGTGCGCAGAACATTCCCGTAAGATGAATACATATTCCGTAAGCGCAGTTATCGACTTTAACTTTTTCGTGAGCTACCTTCATCAGCTTATCGGAAAAGCCGCCAATGCTCATTGTGGGCACTAAGAATGCAGGAGGGAGAGGGCGC
This sequence comes from uncultured Ruminiclostridium sp., assembly GCA_964389845.1. GTDB lineage: Bacteria > Bacillota > Clostridia > Oscillospirales > Ruminococcaceae > Ruminiclostridium_E. Next base: position 3,337 of record CAYMFX010000149.1, on the reverse strand, counting down.
TCCTTTTTGCATACCGGATTAAATGAGCCGGAGCCGGTTAGTTCATGTCCGACCAAATATGCCGTCCAAAAAAAGTTGCCCGCACCGTCGGTAGGCACCATTTCCTGCTCATAAATAACATATAAACCGTTTTTTATGTAGTCCAACAACGGCTGAAGCGCTGTTATCACATTTTTATTATTATAAAAATAGTCCTCACAGGCGGCGGTCACTCTTCTCGGGAAATCTCCGCAGCGTTCAATGGACGAATTCTGGACTATGATTTTATTGGAATAAGGATCGTTAATACTTCTTTGAACAACGTTTATCAAAGCTTCGTTTGCCACAAACATAGTCTCTCTGATGTGTTTATCCCTTTGCTTTGTGGTATCGCATATGCCAAAGCTGTTTGGTCCGTTTGTGACGCTGACAAGAGTATATTCCTTGTCATTTATCATAAGTGTTTCAGCGGAAATTACCGATTTCATTGTTGATGACCGACCTTTCGTATTGCTTGTTTATCTTTGTCTTACTCTGGAAGCTATCAGACCGAAAATCCCCGATTGCTGATCCTTGGGAATAAAGCTTTTGGGAAGCCAGAAAACAGACTTATTGTCTCTCAGCACAACTAAGCCCATATGAGTTTCAATAAAGAAATTGGCTTCGCTCCACGGGATAAGGTCACATCCGGTGTATACAAAGCTCTCAACGGCGGCAAAGCCTTCGGGAGCAACAACAACAGTTATTTCCTTTTGGATTGCGGGATCAACCTTTCGCGTTGAATTAAATCTATGCCTTGCCGCAATGCCGATAATCAAATAAGCAACAATAGCAACAATAATCCCCGAGAAAATGGAAAGAGGCAGGCTGTAAAACCAGTTGTCCTTAATACCGCCCTCCATTAATCCGGAAACAATAAAGAAAAGGGCAATGATAAGCACCACGGTAAGCAAAAACAAATATCTTCCGAATCTTGCAATAACCAAAGCCACATTACAGGAGTTAATGACCTTTTCATCATATGTACCCTGAAGAATGTATGCGTTGTTCGGCTTCATGCTCTTGTATAGGTATTTAAGAGGAAGTATCCTCTTGTTGAAGCGATACTTTATTGTTTCGGGATAGAGAGCTATCTGTCCTTCGATAATGGTTCTGACAATTAAAAGCTGTTCCTCGGAATTAAAAGCGGCTATTTCAATTTTATAGCTGATATTGTTTATTGTGACAGTGAGAAAGTCCAAAGTCTCCGTAACGGCAGTGATTTGATTCCATTCGTAGATTTCCGGAGTTTCGGAATCATTGCGGAATACAGTAAAATAATCTCCGAAAATATATGTGGTTCCCGTCATTGGGGAAAAAACCTTTTGTCCTTCAACAGTTTCAAAAGCCATCGGTTACTTGCTCCTTGTATAAATTATCTATTTAATTATATCATAAGTCGAAATAAAATGGAATACATAAATTTAATTTTATAAAAATTTTTTATCCGACTTGAAAAAAGGAAGCGTTTGCTATATAATAGAAAAAAATATGCAAAACTGAAAGGAACAACATAAAATGGCAGATAAAAAAATGGTGGAGGCAATAACCTCCAGAGATGTGGATTTTGCCCAGTGGTATACCGATATTGTAAAAAAGGCGGACCTTATCGATTATTCCAGCGTGAAGGGCTGTATGATCATAAGACCCTACGGATATGCAATTTGGGAGAATATGCAGAAAATACTTGACGGAATGTTCAAGGAAACGGGACACGAGAACGTCTATATGCCAATGTTCATACCTGAAAGCTTGATGAACAAGGAAAAAGATCACGTTGAAGGCTTTGCTCCCGAGGTTGCGTGGGTAACTCACGGAGGAAACGAAAAGCTTCCCGAGCGTCTTTGCGTTCGTCCCACCTCCGAAACACTCTTCTGCGAACATTATGCAAACATAGTCCATTCTCACCGCGACCTGCCAAAGCTGTATAATCAGTGGTGTTCCGTTGTACGCTGGGAAAAGACTACCCGCCCCTTCCTTCGCTCAAGGGAATTTTTATGGCAGGAGGGTCACACCGTTCACGCAACCGCTGAGGAAGCAATAGAAGAAACTGAAAGAATGCTGAACATATATGCGGATTTTTGTGAACGTTATCTAAATATGCCGGTAGTAAAGGGAAGAAAGACCGAAAGCGACAAGTTTGCGGGAGCAGAGGCAACCTACGCTATAGAAGCTCTTATGCATGATGGAAAAGCCCTTCAGGCAGGCACCTCCCACTATTTCGGCGACGGCTTCGCCAAAGCATTTGACATTACCTATACAAGTAAGGAAAACAAGCTCGAATACGTTTATGAAACCTCATGGGGAGTTACCACAAGACTTATCGGCGCAATAATAATGTCCCACGGAGACGACAACGGACTCGTTCTTCCTCCCGCTGTTGCGCCTGTTCAGGTTATCATTATTCCCGTCAATCAGCATAAAGAAGGGGTTCTTGATAAGGCAAACGAAATTGCTCAAAGACTTAAGGGCAAATTCCGCATCAAGATAGACGACAGCGAAAACAGCCCCGGCTGGAAGTTCTCGGAATACGAGATGAAGGGCGTTCCTCTCCGTCTTGAAATCGGTCCTAAGGATATTGAAAATAATCAATGCGTCATCGTTCGCCGTGATAACCGTGAGAAGAGCTTTGTTCCTCTCGATAAGATTGAAGAGAAGATAGATGAGCTTTTGAAGGCATATGCAGACAATATTTACAATATAGCCTATAACAATATGAAGAAGCGCACCTACGAGTGCAGGACTATGGAGGAAATCACTCAGAAGCTTGCAGAAAACGGAGACGGATTTGTACACGCAATGTGGTGCGGAGACGAGGCTTGTGAGGATAAGGTGAAGGAAGTGACCGGCGTAGGTTCACGGTGCATTCCTTTTGAGCAGAAGGAAATTTCCGATAAGTGCGTGTGCTGCGGAAAGCCTGCTAAGCATATGGTTTGCTGGGGGAAAGCGTATTGAGCAATTGATAATGTACAATGGAGAATGGATAATTGTGGTATCGCCGTTGGCTTTAATTTGTGTTTTGGGAAGCTTTTGGTGTATTAATCTTTTCTTTTTTTGCAGCAGTCAAATTTTGAATGTAATGGCACTTTTAAGAGACTTTCCAGGGGATATAGTATCTTTATATTACTTGCACCTATAACTTGCCATAGCGAGCGTTTTTGAGGGCTTGTCGTTGATGTTCTTCCGAACAGAAAAAGCAGTGAAAAAAAATGAATCTTTAGGCAATCGGTTATTGGCAAAAATAAACCCGTCGGAACCTTATTTTAATACTATTTTTAATTTAAAAACGTTCTTTGAACGTTTTTAAAGGTTCCGCTTT
>CAYMFX010000148.1:0-5483 GCA_964389845.1 uncultured Ruminiclostridium sp. | reverse complement strand
GCCATCCAACCTGTAATCGGACTCTGGTAATACTTCCGCAAACCTGACATTTTATGAATGTATTAAAAACCATGCATTCCCTCGCTTGTATTAATCAAGTTGAATCGCTTCAACTTGTGCTTCATCATTCATCAGCCTGAAGACGATAAGACTGCTCCACGATCTCCATGATCTGATCAACGTCCGATGTGTGCTCCATATACAGCTCAACATCGCCGTTGCCCCATCTGCCAAGACCAGTTATATCTCGGCAGATACCATTGGGATCAATGACCTCGGAGAACTTCATATTCAAAGAGATGCGAAGTCTCTGTTTCTGGAATACGATATCCACGAAATTGGTATCCAGCTTATAAGCAACATATAGCTTTTTGAATTCGCGCTTCACATCCGGCGAGAGATTCTGAATTCTGCGGTCCAGAACTTCAAACAGCGTTTTCGTGAAAACGTTCGTATCATAAGTTTCAAGGCTGTAGCGCTCTGCCGGTTTCTCCACGGTCTGATACGGAGCAAGCTCTGCAGCTGTCATATCCGGGTAAGCCCAGATCTGCTTAGCCTTATCCGCCAGCAGCGCAGCACGCTCCTTTATCCTTTGCTCATTCCATTCATTAAGTTTTACGACATAAGCATTCAAGCGAAGTGCGCTCTCTTTAAAGCCGCCCTCCATATCCATCTTGACCATAAACGTATGGTCGCTCATTTCAGAATTGTATGCCGTAAGCGTCAAGTTTCCGATGGTGTGCAGATAAGTCTTTTGTACCTCACGCCAGTTTGTGCCAAGCATCTGCTGCCACTCCGGGCTCAGACTGCTGTTTTGCGGCATGATATGTTCAATCGTATAGTTCTCGATAATAATTGGTGCCTTGTTGCCATAGTTCTCCAGATGGCTGAGGATAAAGTTGCGGGAGCGCATGGTGTAGATATCTCTCGATACAAAGGCCGCCGTAAATTTATCGTCATCCGGGAACTCTTTATAGTCGTCACGCATAACAAAGAACGCCTTGATGGAATTGACATAATCATCTGGCTTGATTTCATTTTTCAGCGTGGCGAACGTCTTATTCAGAGAGTTTGTCGGTATATCACAGATGCTGCGACGGAAAACATAGCTGATACACAGTCTGATGATCAACTTCAGGTCATCCTCAGAAATGATGCCCTCGTCATAATCATTATGTACTTTAAGCAGGAAGGGATAAGATACCTCCATTCGCAGATCGTTGATATCTTCGTAAAGAGACTTGAGTGCTGGATTGCTGCTCCGCTTGAATACCATATCCGTATAGTATTTAGCATAAGTGAGCAGGTCCTGACATAGCTCCCTGATAGTGCTAAATTCGCAATTCAGGTGGTAGAGCTTGAATTCCTCATATACACGATCCTGCTTCGGAATGCGTGTAATCTTCATGGTCAGATAATCTCTGAAGAATCTGTCCATAACGGAGTCCTGCGTCTCATAAACGAACAGCAATTCCATCGGACGCCAGAGGTGCTCATAAACATATGTCTGCTCAGTAGGCTCCAGTCCCATAAGAATATAGTTCCGAATCAAATCGGATTCAGACAGTTCTTTACCTGTGGAATTCAGGCTCTCGAAAATAGCCTGCGCATCATCCACAGATCGATCCAGCGTTATATTTACGATCTGCAGCTTGCCTATGGATTCGTATACCTCGGCAGGCTGTAATTCTTTATCCGCGATCTTTCCGGCAAAGAATTTATAGTTGTCCAGCAGCTTTGAGCGAGTGTCATCCGGAATAGGCTTTTCTTCCACAAGCCGCATCAGGATATCCCGGTCAGTTTCCGTCAGAAGCAGTTTGTAGCGTTCATCGCCGCTTTCGTACTCATTTTTCAAAAGCATATTATCAATGCGTCGGGCATTGATGGTGGTGTCTTCCGGATTTTTGATTGCGTAGTCACGCAGGGCAAGCAGGAGTAATGACAACGTGGTCATTCGCTGCTGGCCGTCTATAATCATATATTTCTGGACTCCGGTAGGCATTGCCTGTTCCGCAATGTTCACGATGGAACCGACGAAGTGGCCTACTTTGCCTTTCTTCTGCAGCTCGACAATGTCGTTCCATAGACGTTTGCATTGCTCGATGTCCCAGCTGTAATATCGCTGATAAACCGGAATCAGAAACTGCTTGTTTCCGTTTAATATCTCGTAGATGTTACCTTTACGTGCGTCCATATTCTACCTCCAAGAATCAATCTTTCTTTCCATATGGCGCAGGTTCTTCAGCAACCATACTCAAATTCTGCTCTGTGCGAAAGGAATAATTAACCACCTTATGTTCGCGCTGTTCCATATCCGCGTTATCCGTCCACAGTTCACACTGCGTCATAACGGTCTGGACCGCGTCGTCCATGCCTTCCGGTGGATAACGATGTTTCTTCAGGAGCTTCTTAATCATCATCCGCATTTTTGCTCTGGCAGAGTCTCGCTTCTGCCAGTCAATCGTGCGATTCTTACGAAGCGTATCTGCCAGTTCTTTTGTGATGGCAATCAGTTCTTCGTTCTCATAGAAGTCCTTAATCGCCTGCGGCTTTGTTAAGGCATCATAGAATGCCAGCTCATCCGCTGTTAGGCCAAGCTGATCTCCTTCTTTCTGTGCCGCAGCGATCTGTTTTGCCAGATTGAGGAGCTCTTGAATGACTTCTTCGTTTGTGAGCATACCGTTCAAATAGCGGTTCATTGCGCTTTGTATGATCTCGCTGAATTTCTCAGACTTGACTACGTTTGTGCGACGATAAATCTGTACCTGTTCCGCTATCAGCTTTTTCAGCAATTCGACCGCGAGGTTTTTCTCCTTCATCTTGGATATTTCCTCAAGGAACTTTGGATCAAACAGGGAGAACTCCTCGGACACATCAGAGAACAGATTAATAACGCCTTCGCTCTTTACGCTCTGGCTTAGAAGTGCATTAATCCTTGCATTCATTTCTGGCAGAGAGATTTTCTTACCCTCACCCTGATTCATGAGACGCATAACAAGTACGCGTACCGACTCAAAGAAAGCCGCCTCGATTCTCAGGGCTTCCTCTGCCAATGAAGAACAGAGCGACAAAGCCTGACGGAGCATAAGTGCTTCCTTCAGGAAATCTTCACGTTCACGTTCTTTATCAACCGCAACTATAAAGTTGACTGCGCCGCTGATGGCTCTTGAGCGCTCAAGGTCGGTGCCGGTAGTAAACTTGGAATAATCGTATCCGTGGAAAATGTCGCGGCAAATAGACAGCTTCTCCAAGAATTTCGGATAGGCCACCTTCGCTACATCCGTATCACCGTAGTTCTTCTTATCACGGGAGGTGTAATCGTTCATCGCTTCTTTCAGCGCAGCCGCGATGCCGACATAGTCAACTACCAGTCCACCTTCTTTATCCCCGAAGACACGATTAACGCGTGCAATCGCCTGCATAAGGTTGTATCCCTGCATCGGCTTATAAACATACATGGTAGCCAGCGAAGGGACGTCAAATCCTGTGAGCCACATATCGACAACGATGGCGATCTTCAGCGGGCTTTCATTATCTTTGAACTGCTTTGCAAGCTCGTCCTTGTGACGCTTGTTTCCGATAACAGCACGCCATTCCTCCGGGTCCTTGTTACTTTCCGTCATTACAACAGCGACCTTTTCCGTCCAAGAAGGTCTAAGCTGCATGATACGGTTATAAATTTTCATCGCAATAGCGCGGGAGTATGCGACAATCAGCGCCTTGCCAGTAAGCAGGTTTGCTCGATAGTTTTCATAGTGATCGAGAATGTCATCAACCAGAGAAGCAATTGTCTGATCGTTTCCGAGAATGGCTTCCATCTGGCCAAGCTCACGTTTACTCTTAGCAATAACGTCCGGATCGGCATTATTAGCCATGATGTCGTACTCGGTATCAATCAGACGCAGCGTTGCCTCATCCAGCTTCAGTTTAATAACGCGGCTTTCATAATAAACCGGACGGGTAGCTCCATCCTCGACAGCCTGCGTCATATCGTATACGTCGATATAGTCACCAAAGACCTCTCGGGTGCTTCTATCCTTCATGGAAATAGGCGTACCGGTAAAGCCAATATATGTAGCGTTTGGTAAGCTGTTACGTATAATTCGCGCCGTTCCAATCTTGATCTTACCGGTCTCGGCATCGACTTTTTCTTTCAAGCCATATTGCCCGCGATGTGCTTCATCGGCCATAACGACAATATTCCTACGTTCAGACAATGGCTCGTGGGATTCCTCGAACTTCTGCATTGTGGTGAATATGATGCCGTTTGCTTGTCTGCCATCAAGCAGAGATTTCAAATGCTCCCGGCTCTCCGCATGCATCGGCTCCTGACGCAGGAAGTCCTTACACTTCGCGAACTGTCCGAAGAGCTGATCGTCCAGATCGTTTCGGTCCGTAAGAACTACGATGGTCGGACTATCCAGAGCCTCTTGAAGTAGATGCGCATAGAAAACCATAGACAGAGATTTTCCGCTGCCCTGCGTGTGCCAGAACACACCGCCCTTTCCATCGGTCTCGGTTGCGTGTTTCGTAGATTCTACTGCCTTATTGACCGCGAAATACTGGTGATATCCGGCCAGTATCTTAAACTGCTTCAACCCTTCATTTGAAAAACAGATAAAGTTCTTAATGATATCCAGCAGACGTTCTCGCGCAAAGATGCCCTCGAAGAAGGTATCAAATTGCGCATACTGCGTATTCTCATAGCTTCCATCCTTCGTCTTCCACTCCATGAAGCGGTCCTCACCGGAAGTAATGGTTCCGGCCTTTGAGGTCAGGTGATCACTCATAACGCAAATGCAGTTATAAATGAACATCGACGGGATCTCCTGCATGTAGTTTCTGATCTGCAGGTATGCTTCCGAAGCATCGGTTTCTTCCCGCGACGGGGATTTAAGCTCTACAAGCACTACCGGAAGCCCATTCAGGAACAGAAGTACATCCGGACGTTTGTTACTGTTTTCAATAAAGGTCCACTGATTTGCAACGATAAAAGAGTTATTGTCAGGATTCTTATAGTCAACAAGATAAACGAGGCCGGAGCGTTCCTCGCCTTTGACAAAAAAGCGCACTTCAACACCATGCTGAATGTAATCCATGAAGACCGCATTCTTCTGGACCAGCTCGGCGTTTTCAAAATTCTTCAGTTTGAACAGCGCATCTGTGATGGCATCCTCCGGCATCGAAGGATTCAGCCGATGCAATGCAGCTGTAAGCTCATCTTCGTATAGAGGGCTGTTAAAATTCCTCTCAATATCAGGGCCGTAAACGTGACGGTATCCCATTCCTTGGAATAGCTCTATGATGGAATTCTCATAGTCAGCTTCCGTATAAAATCCTGACATAACAATCGCTCCTTTGTATGTACTATTTATCATGATACCCTTTTCAGGGCACTTCGCTTATTACGTTTATGTTGCTCCCATTCAAACGATAATTTAGTGGTCTAAAGGTCGAGGTCGGAAACGTCTAACTCGCCTGAC
>CAYMFX010000147.1:0-5522 GCA_964389845.1 uncultured Ruminiclostridium sp. | reverse complement strand
CAGCGTAATCCACGCATTAAAAGCAAACGCTCTCATAAATTCCTCGGTAAGGCAGGTATCGTAATCCCCTATTCTTTCATTGAAAAACTCGGCGTTAAACACAAGAAAAGGACGATTGCTTATATCCAAAGCGCAGAAGCCCAACGCCTCGTCCATAGGAACATAAGCCGAGCCGAACCGCATTATTCCCGACTTATCACCGAGAGCCTCGCTGAAAGCCTTTCCAAGGCAAATGCCCACGTCCTCAACGCTGTGATGCCCGTCAACATTTAAATCGCCCTTGCAGCTTATTGTAAGTCCAAATCCCCCGTGAACGGCAAGGGCGGTAAGCATATGGTCAAAAAAGCCTATCCCGGTGTCAATATCGGCTTTTCCGCCGCCGTCAAGGTTAAGAGTAACCGAAATATCGGTTTCCTTAGTGGTTCTTGTAATTTGCGCTTCTCTGCTCATATGCTGTACCTCGCTTTTCAGATAACCCTTAGTCTATTGTTTATACTTAGAACACGTTCTTAAATTTTAAATCCAAGCAATGCCTTAAGCAAAGCTGTATTTTCTTCGGTGCTCCCCGCCGTAATTCTCAAATAATTGCCCATAAATCTGACCGCAATAGACCGACCTAACAAATAATCAAATATTTCCTTAGCTCTGTCCGTTTTAATAAAAAGGAAATTCGTAACGGAAGGATAAATTTTCTCAAAGAAAGGAAAATTTCTCTCGCACATTCCGTTGTCAAGCTCCCACAAAGCGTCCCTGCAAGCCTTTATCCTTCTGTTAATCTCCGCCTTGTCGGAAATTATATATTCGGCAATGCCCTGAGTAAGAGAATTTACGTTATAGGGCGACTTTGCGGCTCTCAGCTTCTCGGTAATAACGCTGTTGCTGACAGCAAAGCCAAGTCTCAGCCCCGCCATGCCGAAAGCCTTCGAGCAAGTCCGCAGCACAATAAGATTATCATACCTTGCCGTATCCCTTATCAGGCTTTGCTCTTCCTTCCAGAAATCCATATACGCCTCGTCAAGAATAACAAGAGCGTCAACGGAGGCGATAAGCCTTATAACGTCCTCCTTGTCAAGTCCCAAGGAGGTGGGATTACAGGGATTAGAAAATATAACCGCTCTGATATTTTCCCTTTTAACTGTCTCAATCACCTTGTCAACATCAATTGTAAGATCGGCTTCCTTTTTCATAGCCCTCACGTCAAGCTCATACAGGCTTGAATAAAAGAAGTACATTGAAAAGTCGGGAGCTAAAGTCAGCACCCTCTCATTTTTCTGCAAAAAGCAAGCGGTGATTATGCTTATCAGCTCATCGGAACCGTTTCCCGCCGTAACCAAACCGGGATCTATTCCGTAAAACCCGCTGTAAGCCTTGATAAGCCTTCCGGCATAGGGATCGGGGTAGCGGTTCAGAGCCGTACCCCTTACCGCCTTTGCCAAAATATCATCGGAGGTGTCAATAAAGCTTTCGTTAGCGTCAAGACGTATCTTATAATCTCCTTGTATAGGGTCATAGGGCGTAAGCTTTTTAAGCTTTTCCGTAAGTTCATACATATTATCAGATGTCCTCAATTCTTACTTTAATGGAATTTGCGTGTGCGGTGAGCGCTTCCCTTTCCGCAACCAAAATAACATCGTTTGCCGCTTCATTAAGCGCCTGTTTTGTATAATAAATATAGCCGGATTTCTTTATAAAGCTGTCAACGGACAGGGGAGAGAAAAATCTTGCCGTACCTCCGGTAGGAAGAACATGATTTGGACCCGCATAGTAGTCTCCGATAGGCTCGGGCGCATACTGCCCCAAAAACAGCGAACCCACATTGTCGATTTTTCCGATATATTCAAGAGGATTTTCCGCCACGATTTCCATATGCTCCGGCGCAAGCCTGTTGGCAATGTCGCAAGCCTGCATCATATCATTAACTATAATTATTGCCCCGTAGTTGTCCAGCGAGGAATCAATAATTTCTTTTCTGGAAAGGGCTGCGGACTGCCTGTCTATTTCCTTAATGACATTGTCCGCAAGCGCTTCGGAGGTGGTGACCAAAATAGCGCTTGCAAGCTTGTCGTGCTCCGCCTGAGACATTAAGTCTGCGGCTATATACTTTGGATTAGCGGTATCGTCCGCAACCACAAGTATCTCGCTGGGACCCGCTATCATATCTATGTCGACCGTTCCGTAAAGAATTTTTTTGGCAGTGGCAACGAAAATATTCCCCGGACCTACGATTTTCGATACCTTCGGTATAGTCTCAGTGCCGTAAGCCAAAGCCGCAACAGCCTGCGCTCCTCCGCACATGAATATTCTGTCAACGCCGCATAACGCCGCCGCAAGAAGAATATCCTTATTGGGCGTACCGTCCTTAAGGGGCGGCGTTACCATAATAATTTCCTTTACCCCCGCAATTTTGGCGGGAATGGCGTTCATCAATACCGACGAAGGATAAGCCGCCGTGCCTCCCGGAACATACAGCCCCACACGGTCAAGCCCTCTTACCCTCTGACCTAAAATAGAGCCGTCCTCATTGGTGATGACAAATCCGTTCTGCTTCTGCCTTTGGTGAAAGTCCGTAATTTTCTCCACACAGTTCAGCAATGCGTCCACAAGCTTTGGATCGGCTTCCGTAAGAGTATCGTTAATAACCTCCTGAGGCACCTCGTAATAGGTGCAGTCGGGACAGTCGAACTTAGCGGTATATTCCTTTACCGCCTTGTCTCCCTCGCTGCGTACTCTGCCGATTATCTCCCTTACCGTTTCCTCTACTTTGACATTTGTCTCGCTGCTTCTCTTCTCGACTTCCTTAAAAAATTCCAACTCGCTTCCGTCGGCGTATATTTTCTTTATCATTATTGTTTTTCCTCCAATTTTTCTTTAATAAGTGCAATAAGCCCGTCAATACGCCCCTTCTTAAGCTTCATACTGACCGTATTGACAATAAGCCTTGCCGAAATAGGCGCAACGTCCTCATATACCTCAAGACCGTTTTCCTTTAAAGTAGTACCCGTTTCAACTATATCAACGATTCCGTCAGCCAGCCCCAAAAGCGGCGCAAGCTCCACCGAGCCTTCAATCTTTACTATATCGACGTCCATTCCCTTTCCCTCGAAAAAGGCTCTTGTAACGTTGGTATATTTTGAAGCGACGGTCTTAACTCCGTAGCCCTTGTAAAAATCCTCGCCCTTCTTGCCGGCAAGGGCAAATTTACATTTTCCGAAGCCCAAGTCCACTAACTCAAAATACTTTCCGCCGTGCTCCATTATGGTGTCCTTGCCCACTACGCCCAAATCGCAGACCCCGTGTTCAACATAAGTAATAACGTCCGCCGCCTTAGCCAAGACCACCTCGATATTCCGGTCGCTTATGGGATGAATCAGCCTTCTGCCCTTATCCTTAACCGCCGAAACGTCAAAGCCCAATTCTTCAAAAAGCCCTACCGTATCCTTTTCAAGTCTGCCCTTAGTAAGGGCAATTCTTATTGTATCGCTCATTTATATCAGTTAATCCTTTCAACAATAGATTTGCCTTCCTTATCTACAACCTCTATTTTGGATATTCCTTTTCTTCCCGCATATTCCTTCGCTTCCTCCAAGGAAGCGTGGAGAGAATTTTCCGCTCTTATTCCCCGGGCAATAAGCTTTCTGCAATGGACAAAGCCCTGCTCTAAATTTTCCTTATCCGCATAAACCAACACCTCCGGCTTTTCTCCCAAAGATGTTCCGTTTTTCTTCAAAAGCGCTCCCGCAACGGCATTGATATTTACCGCAAAGCCCGTAGCAGGGTGATCCGAGCCGAAATCTCCTATCAAAGCGTCATAACGTCCTCCCGAAAGCACAGGCATGCCAAATCCGTGAATATATCCTCTGAACAGCAGTCCCGTGTAATAATTAGCCTTGTTGACAAGTCCGAAATCTACCGTTATCTTGTCCTTATAGCCTAATTCGCACAGATAATCATACGCCTGCCTTATATCCTCCAAAACAGCCAATGTGCTGCTGTCTTTAAATATTTCCTCGGCTCTTTTGAAAACCTCCTCGCCGCCGAAAAGCTTAGGCAGCTCATACATAGCCTTAATACTGTCGCTGTCCTCAAACTTTTTTAAAGCGTCTGCTAACTCGGGCAGATTTTTATTTACCACAAGCTCTCTGATATGCTCCGTTTTCTCCTCGTCATCGGTAATTTTTGAAATCAGCGTCTTAAAGAAGGCGCTGTCCCCTATCTCAAAACGAAAATCATCGGTAACTACGGTTTTTAACGCCTCGGTTGCAAGGTTCAGCACCTCCATATCGGCTTTTTTTGAATCCCCGCCGATAATTTCAATGCCGCTTTGCGTTATCTCGTCGTCCCTGCCGCTGTCCTTGGGGTTAATTATAAATATGTTCTGATTGTAGTACAGCTTTAAAGGATATATTTCGTCCTTGAGCCGTGTAGCCGCAAGTCGGGCGATAGGCATGGTGGAATCCGGGCGAAGCACCATAAGCCGCCCCTTTGCGTCCGAAAGCTTATACATACTTTCCTGAGCAAAATATCGGGATTTAAGCATAAACACATCGTAAAACTCCAAGCCGGGAGTTATTACCTCGGAATAGCCGTAATCCGTAAACAGCTTTTGAAGCTTCCCTTCCACGCTTCTCCTTGCCACGCTTTCATCAAAAAGCAAATCTCTTGTACCCTCCGGGGTAATCAAATCATACTTGTTCATTCCTATGTATATTTTCCTTTACAAATAATCGTTTCGCTTTAGCATAGTAACATAATAACACATTATCACTCAAAAGTCAACAGTAAATTTAAATTTGCACTATTGATGTATCTTATTTTTTATACGAAGGCTTGCTTCTGTGTGCATAATCCAATGTCTTGAAAGCGGCATTTGAATTAATCCTCGAATATCTTTACCGCACCAATAATCGATAAGCCAGATTGCATTTTTATCATTGCTTACAACGTTCAATGATTTTAAGCTTTCTTTTTCCTCACCGGAAATTTTCTTCTTTAAAAAATCATACGATAAGCCTTTAATTATTTTCTCGGTGCTGTCCTTTACTTCAAAAATATACGAATAAAGCTCTTTAATATTGAGCCGTTTTGAAAATTCCGCAATCTGCTCTTTTACAAGTTCATTTCCTGTTGTGATTATCGGAGAATTGATACGCTCCCGATAATTCCCCGAAAAAAACACTTGCTTGCTTTTGTTTATCAGGGTGTGCGAAACTATATCCTCAATGCGAAAAATATGCCAAATCGAATATGCAATTGTTTTACTGTGATAACCGTCTGCGTTCATAAACGGAATTGCGTTAAAATCCTCTCTGCTTAATTCTTCGTTGAATGACATTAAGGTTTCCATTAGCCGATTCCGCAAATCAAATAACGTATCGATACCCGTCTCATAGGAATCTTTCTTTTTGATTTGCGTTTGCATTGTTTTGTTAAGCTCCGACCATTCCTTATTCATATTCGGTTATCCTCCTGCAATTCCGATTTCTCTCTTATTATATTCTCTAACAATTCATAAGCTCCTTTAA
>CAYMFX010000146.1:0-5645 GCA_964389845.1 uncultured Ruminiclostridium sp. | reverse complement strand
GCCGATTGTACTCATCCATATTCCTATGCAAAACGTCAAAAATTCCTAATGTGCAGGAAATTAGACCAACAGCTGCAACTCCAATCGGGAAAAGGCACACAGTCCGAATTTCTTCTGCTGAAATAGTTCCAGAACTTGCAAGAATTTCAACAGTAAGGAAAATCCCTAAAAGAACGACAGAGATAATTGCACCAACATTACTTTCAAGGATATCAGAACCAAGTCTCTGCGTTCCAATAACCCCTGCAACGTGGTAAGAGCTACTATGGCAGGTCTTACATCTCTCAGAGACGCCGAGCAGGTTGCAGCACTCAGAGGAAAGACTGTTAAGGAAATATTCAACTAATCTGAAAGGAGTCCGCCGAAATGGCAAAGAAGATAAAGTTAGTCAAATCATTGGTTGGACGCAAGGACAGCCATATTGCTACGGCAAACGCCTTAGGACTTCGCAAGATAGGCGACACGACAGTTCAGCCCGATAATGCGGCGACCAACGGCAAGATAAAGGCAATAAGCTATTTAATCGAAGTTACCGAAGAGTAACTCCAACAAATATAAGGAGGTGTAACTAACCTATGAAGCTACACGAATTATCACCCGCTCCCGGCTCTAACAGAGAGGTAAAGCGTATAGGCAGAGGTCACGGCTCAGGCTGGGGCAAGACGGCGGGCAAGGGACACAAGGGTCAGTGGGCTCGTTCGGGCGGCGGCGTTAAGCCGGGTTTTGAAGGCGGTCAGACAAAGCTGGCAATGCGTATCCCTAAGCGCGGATTTAACAACAAGAATTTTGCTACCGTATATGCTACCATTAACGTAGCCGACCTCGAGGCTAAGTTCGAGAACGGCGCAGTCGTTGACGAGGCGGCAATTGTAGAAGCAGGGCTTCTTAAAAAGACCTTTGACGGAATTAAGGTACTGGGCAGAGGGGAAATCAAAAAATCAATCACAGTAAAGGCAGCAAAGTTTTCCGAGAGCGCAAAGGCAAAGATTGAAGGCGCAGGCGGAAAGGCTGAGGTGATCTGATGTTTGAAGTTTTCCGAAATGCGTGGAAGCTGGCAGACCTTAGGAAAAAATTACTCTACACCCTGTTAATAATCGTTATATTCCGTTTCGGCGCAAGCATATTCGTTCCCTTCCTTGATTCCGGAAAGATTTCCGAGATACTTGGAATGAGCAGCAGCGACGGCGGAAACCTGTTCTCCTACTGGGATCAGATGACAGGCGGATCGTTAAGCAACGGAACGCTTTTCGCAATGTCCATTACTCCCTACATTAACGCCTCGATAATTATTCAGCTGCTGACGGTGGCAATAAAGCCGCTGGAAAGACTGGCGAAGGAAGGCGACGAGGGAAGAAAGAAGATAAACAAGATAAACAAGTTTGTCGCACTGGGACTTGCAATTTTTCAGGCGGTTGCTTTCTATATCACGCTTCGCAACGGAGGAGCGGTAAAATACACTGACGGATTCAGCGGTGTATTAGCCGCAATAACCATTGTCGCTTGTTTCGTAGCGGGAGCCTCGCTTATTATCTGGTTAGGCGATCAGATAAGCGAAAAGGGTATAGGCAACGGTATCTCAATGATACTCTTTGCCGGTATCGTGGCAAGAATGCCTAACGATATTTACGGACTTATAATGACTATGCAGGCGGGAGAATTGAAGAATATTATCCTTGTTCCCATTATACTGCTGATTTATATCGCAATGATTACATTGGTCGTTCTTATGACCAATGCGGAAAGAAAAATTCCCGTTCAGTACGCAAAGCGTGTTGTAGGAAGAAAAATGTACGGCGGTCAGTCCACCTACATTCCCATAAAGGTAGCGATGACAGGCGTTATGCCCATTATCTTTGCAATGTCCATTATGTCGCTTCCCTCCACAATTTGCTACTTCTTCCAGATAGACGGTACGGGAACATCATTCTGGGACGGATTCGTAAGATTCTTCAGCCCCTCAAGTTGGTTCTACGCAATTTTGTACTTCCTGCTGATATTAGGGTTCAACTATTTCTATGTTGCAATAACATATAACCCGATTCAGATAGCGAACGATCTTAAGAAGAACAACGGCGCAATTCCCGGATACAGACCGGGACAGCCTACGGCGGAGTTCATCAACAATTCTCTTACAAAGGTTACTCTTATCGGTGCAATCTTCCTCGGCTTTATTGCAATTTTCCCGATTATTTTCCAGAACGTTTCGGGAATTACCGGTCTTTCTCTCGGCGGTACAACTATCTTAATCGTAGTTGGTGTTGCTCTTGAAACGGTAAGATCGTTGGAGAGCCAGATGATGATGAGACATCATAAGGGATTCTTAGAGTAAGAGCAGGCGAAAGGACGCTTTTATGAATTTGATTTTTTTAGGCGCTCCCGGCGCAGGTAAAGGCACACAGGCGGGAATAGTATGCGATAAACTTGGCATTCCCGCCATATCAACCGGCAATATGCTTCGTGAAGCAGTTAAGAACGGCACACCCGCAGGTCTTGCGGCTAAGGAAAAAATGGACGCAGGCGACCTTGTTCCCGACGATATTGTAATCGGTATTCTGAAGGACAGAATAGCACAGCCCGACTGTGAGAAGGGATTTATCCTTGACGGATTTCCCAGAACCGTCGAACAGGCGGAGGCTCTCGAAAAAATGGGCGTTAAGATTGACAAGGTAATTGAGATACACGTTGCAGACGAGAAGATTATTTCCCGTCTTTCCGGCAGAAGAGTCTGCGAGGGCTGCGGCGCTTCCTATCATCTTGAATTTAACCCTACCAAAAAAGAGGGCATATGCGACGCCTGCGGCGCAAAGGTGGTACAGCGTGTTGACGATAAGCCGGAAACCGTTTTGTCGCGTCTCGAAACCTACCGTGAAAAAACCGCTCCTCTCAAGGGCTACTACGAGAAGAAGGGCATTCTTAAAACGGTAGAGGGACAGGATGAAATTTCCGACACTGCCAAGCTTACCTTAGCGGCTATCGAAGGATAGAAGGCGAAGCAATGATACAGTTAAAATCCGCAAAGGATATTAAATCAATGATGAAGGCCTGTGAGCTTTCTCAGCAGGTTCTTATGTATGCGGGAGAAATTCTTAAGGCGGGTATGACAACCTTAGAGCTTGACCGCCATATTCACGACTACATCGTGAAGCACGGCGGAAAGCCCTCCTTTTTGGGACTGTACGGGTTTCCCGGAAGCGCCTGTATTTCTGTGAACGAGGAGCTGATTCACGGCATTCCCGGAAGCAGAGTTATCAAGGAAGGCGATATAGTATCGGTGGACGTAGGCGCATATGTGGAGGGCTTTCACGGAGACAATGCCCATACGTTTAAAGTAGGGGAGGTCGCTCCCGAAACCGATAAGCTCTTAAAGGTAACCGAGGCAAGCCTTTACGAGGGCATTAAAATGGCTCGCAAGGGCAACCGCATAGGAGACATAGGATATGCTGTCCAGAGCTGCTGTGAAAAGGAAGGATACTTTATAGTAAAGAAGTACATCGGTCACGGCGTAGGCAGGGATATGCACGAGGATCCGGAGGTTCCCAATTACGGAAAACCGGGACGGGGCCCCAGACTTACCCCGGGAATGACGATAGCTATCGAGCCGATGGTTAATATGTCTACCGAGAACGTTAAGGTTTTGGGGGACAACTGGACGGTGGTAGAAGGCAACAACAAAATGTGCGCTCATTTCGAGCATACCGTTTTGATAACCGAGGGAGACCCCATTATAATGACGCAGGTCAGTCATTGAGAAAATGTAACCAAGAAATTAGAGTATGGAAATTTTAAAAGGAAGCGTGGTAATCAGCAAGGCAGGGCGTGACCAAGGCTATTTTATGGCAGTTGTCGGAGAAGAAAACGGAATGCTGCTTGTAGCCGACGGAAAAGAGCGTCCCCTTTTAAGACCGAAGCGCAAAAACCCCAAGCATTTGCAGCGTACCAATTATAAAATTGATACGGAGCAATTGACAGATAAAAAGCTCAGAGCTTTTCTGAGAAATTTGAGTACGTTTGAGGAAAAAGGTCAGGCTTGAAACATTCTCGACAGATAACAACAAAAATATTGCGCCATATGGTGTAAAATGTTTTCAAGATGTCGTCAGCGGGTTGAGATTTACCCCTGTTTTCCTCCTGAGGAAAGGAAGTTCGCAGTTTGTCCAAGGAAGATGTAATCGAAGTAGAAGGCGTTATTCAGGAAGCATTGCCTAATGCGATGTTCAATGTGAAGCTTTCCAACGGTCATGTAATTTTAGCTCACGTAAGCGGTAAGCTTCGTATGAATTACATCCGAATCCTCCCCGGAGATAAGGTGACGATTGAAATGTCCCCTTACGATTTGACAAAGGGAAGGATAACCTGGAGAGCTAAGTAAGAGCGGCAGGGTGAGTTTCGTAAATTTCGTCATGTAAGTCAGACCGTTTCCGTATCGGAGAAATCCCTGCGGAAAGCTCTCAGAAAGGAAGTAACCGAAATGAAAGTAAGACCTTCAGTAAAGCCTATGTGCGATAAGTGCAAGGTAATCAAGCGCAAGGGAAGAGTTATGGTTATCTGTAAGGATCCCAAGCATAAGCAAAGACAGGGCTAATCCCCTGAAAATATGGTATGGAAATTTGCAAAAGTTTTGGTTTTGCTGATTATTTCAGCTAAAATCGGCAAGAATTTCCATTACCGGAAAGGAAAGGTATAAATATGGCAAGAATCGCCGGTGTGGACCTGCCCAAGGAAAAGCGCGTAGAGATAGGACTTACCTATGTTTACGGTATCGGCAGAAAATCCGCAAATGACATTTTGGCAGCAGCAGGCGTAAACCCCGACACAAGAGTTAAGGATCTGACCGAGGACGAAGAAGCAAAGATTCGTGAAGTCATCGACCAGAACTACCGTGTAGAGGGCGACCTTCGCCGTGAGGTTGCGCTTAACATCAAGCGTTTGGTAGAAATTAACTGCTACCGCGGAACCCGTCACAGAAAGGGACTTCCCGTAAGAGGACAGAGAACCAAGACCAACGCAAGAACACGCAAGGGTCCCGCAAAGACCATTGCAAACAAGAAAAAGTAAAATTTGAGAAAGGATGCAATAAATGGCAGGCACAAAAGCTAACGTTAAAAAGGCAGGACTTCGCCGCCGTGACCGTAAGAATATTGAAAACGGCTCCGCGCACATTCAGTCCACTTTTAACAATACGATTGTAACTATCTCCGACCTTCAGGGCAATACCCTTTCATGGGCAAGCGCAGGCGGACTTGGCTTCAGAGGCAACAGAAAGTCCACTCCTTTCGCTGCACAGTCCGCAGCAGAAACCGCGGCTAAGGCAGCTATGGTTCACGGCTTAAAGACCGTCGAGGTATACGTAAAGGGACCCGGCGCAGGACGTGAAGCAGCTATCAGAGCGCTTTCCGCAGCAGGTCTTGAGGTTAAGATGATTAAGGACGTAACCCCCATTCCCCACAATGGATGCCGTCCCCCCAAGAGAAGAAGAGTATAGTTTTTACCGAGCGTCGTTGCTTGGCGTTGGGCATGGGATAAACCCGAAGGCTCAATATCAACATTAATAAACGGAGGAATATTATAATGGCAGTAGATAAAACACCTGTGCTTAAAAGATGTAAGGCACTGGGAATAAGCCCCGCAGTTCTGGGCTACAGCAA
>CAYMFX010000145.1:0-5661 GCA_964389845.1 uncultured Ruminiclostridium sp. | reverse complement strand
TTTGTGATACAAAAAGGAAGTAGGGATTCCAAAGGGACAAAGTCCCTTTGGTCGCTGCCCGCAGGCAGCGAAAAACTATTTAAATCTGTGAAAGATAAGCAGAATCAAAGTAAAAGCAGACCAATTTTAACTCCTGCTAATACAATTCACTTAAATGCAGAACCTATCCAATGACTCAAAGCTGTCAACAATCCCGGCTATAATAATCAATCCCCCGCCAAAGCGGGGGATTGAATTTTTAAGTATAAATTTCAAAAACCGCTGTTTTTTACAGTCCCTTGTTTTATGATAGGCAGTAGTATTTTTTTTGTTCAGTTTTGCTGCAAAGAAAGATTATTATTGGCAAACAAACGCTTTTTTATCAGCAGATAGTATCCCACTACCAATCCGCCGGTAAGCAGCCATGAAAGCGGATAAACGATAAGAAGCACAAAAAAGCTGTTCCATATTGGGAAAACTGCATAAACCCAGATAAGACGGAACACAACCGTTCCCACAACAGTCATCAGAGCGGGTACAAGCGATTTGCCCATTCCTCTCAGAGTGGAGCCTGTAATATCGTAAGTGCTGACAAGGGCTATAAACGGCACAATATATGTAAGACGAATTTTTGCAAAGGCTATTTCTTCCGGGTCGACGGTGAACACTTTTATCAGAACGTCCTGACCTAACGCAAATATCAATGCCATAGCCGAAGAGCCTATTATGCCCTCCAAAAGACAAAGACGAAGTATTTTTTTGCACCTGTCGTATTGTCCCGCACCGTAGTTCTGACCGACAAAGGTAACTGCCGCCTGGCTGAAGGAGCTGACAATATAGAAGCCGATAGATTCAAAGTTAAGCGCCGCCGTCATTCCGCCGACGGCTTTTGAGCCAAAGCTGTTTATTGCGGTTTGAAGGCAGATGTTGGAAATTGAAAAAACTGCTGATTGAAGGGAGGCGGGAATGCCTATTTTTATTATTTTCAGCAGTGACGCTCCGTCAATTCTGAGCTTTTTCGGTTCAAGCCTTATTGCGCTGTTTTCTCTTATCAGAATCAGAATAACGGCGGAACAGCTGAAAACGTTTGATACAACCGTTGAAATTGCGACTCCCGCCACGCCGAGCTTAAACACGATAACAAGAAGCAAATTAAGACATAGATTCATAATCCCCGATATGATAAGGCAGAACATGGGGCGCTTTGTGTCTCCTATGCTTCGGAGAATGGCGGCGCCGAAGTTGTAAAGAATTATAAAGGGGATTCCGATACAGTATATTCTAAGATAAATCACCGCCCGCTCCAACACGTCCTCTGGAGTGTCTATCAGCTCTAACAGCGAACGTGAAGCAAATAAGCCTATGCCCATTATAACAAAGCCGCAGATAAGCGAGAACAGCACGGCGGTATGTACTACCGTTTCAACCTTATCCTCCCTTTTTTGTCCGAACAGGTTGGATATGACAACGTTAGCGCCTACGGACAGCCCCACGAATATATTTACCAGCAGTCCGACCAGTACGGAGTTGCTTCCTACGGCAGCCATTGCTCCTTCCTCGGCAAATCGTCCTACCACGGCTATGTCGGCGGAATTGAAAAGCTGTTGCAGAATACTGCTTGCGGCTATTGGCAAAGCAAACAAAAACAGCTTTTTAGCAAGCGAACCATGCAGCATATCCACTTTGTTGTTCTTGTTCCTATTTTTTTGTGAGTCAATTTCTTCTACGGTCTCTTCCATTTGTATCACCTCAAAAAAATTTTACCACTTTTTAAATAATATGTCAACAACAGTATAAGAACCTGTTCACATAGGAGCAAGCGCACGTCTTTTCGGTAAGAATTTCCCCTATCCTGTGTGGACAGCTTCTAATTCCTAACAAAATCTAAGTTATTAACAAATAATTTATCTTTTCGACAAAAATTGACATTAATTTACAAATAAACGTTGTAAAATATTAATAGTATCAACAATGGGTAGGAGAAGAAAAAATGGAATATATGCCAATTCCGGGAGATTCGGGCATAGAGAAAGCTATAAACGCATTTAAAACGCATTATGCAAATTTATCCGAGTATAATACCGATATGTTTTACGATTGCAGAGAGATTTTATTGATCCAATTTGAACGTTTTGAATTTTATCTTGAATATGAGGAGAGAGAATTTTTTAGAAATTTGATAAACGATATGAAGGATTACAACGTACCACCGAGAAAGGGATACAGATTTCATATCGTAAACGGTTTGGATCGCTTAATCTGTTCCGTCAGAAAAATTACCGAGTGTACGGTCAATGATATAATTGATTTTTTGGAGCTGTGTGAGAACAAGCCGCCGGAAATCATAAACTCTGTTCCAGAATTGGTTTCAACAGTCTTTATTTTTGAAGGAAATGAGAATGTTTACCGCCATGATATTTATGCAAGTCAATGTTCGGATTTGGTCAGACGATTTGAAAGCAGGAACATTGTACTAAAGAGCTGGATATAGAAAAAACACCCCGTAATGTTCGCTGCACATTGCGGGGCGATTATTCAAGAAAAAGAGCTATTCCGAGGGTTCAGTGGTTTGTTCGGGAGCTTCAATGCCTAATTCCTCATATATTCTGTCTAATCTTTCTTCATATTCATCAAGCTTTTCCTCTAACTGTCTGCGTTCCTCAGCTTCCTGTTTTTCAATTTTGGACTGCGCAGACAGATTGATTGTGAATACGGTTACTGCTGCAAACGCAAAGGCAATAAGTCCGACGTTAACCGGATTAAAATATCCCTTGACTTCGGTTTTCTCGTTTATAAGCGGCTTTATGGGAGTTTTAGACAATGCTTTTCTTAATGCCGCATAAAGTGGAACGGCTATTATTACATTAATCACGGCGTTTATGCAGGAGGTTACGGCGTTTGTGCCTACCGCCGCCCATGCGGCTTCGGATGTGCCGCCTATTATCAATACGGTAAAAAACGATTTAAGCAGATAGAGAATAATATATACCACCTGACCGGTTACAGCCGCCGTTATTGTCGCCGAGACAGGGATAACTCCTTCAGAATTGCGCTTGTTTAACTTTCCTGCCACAAACCCCATTGCAAATTTTGAAATAAAAGTATAGGGTGAAGAAAGAACATAGGCGGGATTAAGCAGGTCATACAGCGCTCCGCCTATTCCGCTGGCAAGTCCGCCTGTGCTTCCGCAGAACAGCAGACCCGCAAGAAGGCACATTGAATTTCCCAAATGTATTCGGGAAACCAATAAACCGTTGGGTACGGGAATCGAAAGGTAGTTTCCGGCAAATACCAATGCCGCCATTAAGCCTACCGTCACTATTTTCATTATTTTATTGTTAGCCGAGCGTTCCATATTGTTTCTTCTCCTTTTGATTTATACCTATATTGTATTCAGTTAAGTTGCACAATGCAAATTTGTAATGCGATAATTGGAGATAGACTGAATTTTACGCTTTGTACTAATTTTAAATATATATTTTAAAAATTTTTAGCGCTTTGACGAAAAAATCAATTCATGAAAATAGACTAAAACCCGCCTCTTGTTTAATTTTAACAAAAAGGCGGTTTTAAGTTATATATATTAAGCGATTTCGAAAAATTTAAAATAAGTTCTTAATACATGCTGACGCCTATGCCGAATTCCGCATAAAGAGTGCGGGAGTCAAAAGCGCTTGAAACGTTTAAGACTATCCTGTAGGAACCGTCTTTAAGCTTGCCGAAGTATTCGCCTACGGGTGCCACAAATTCATTTGTTTTTCCCGCTTCCGATATTACGGCTATTTCGATAATCGGAGTGTCGGGAAGCATTTCTAATTTTACCCACCCCTTGTTTTCAGAAAGCTTTTCCAAGCCAAAAGCAAGACCGTAATTGTAATCAACGTTTGTTCCGTTTTCAATATCAAAGGAAGCAGTCAGCCCTTCTTCCTTTCCTTTAACGGTTTTCAGCGTCATTGTTATTTCGCCTTTAATCTCTTCTATTGGCTCAACAGGGTTGGCGGATTGGGTTGTTTCGGGAACGACAATCGGATCGTCAACGGGAATATCTATAAGCTCCGGAGCAGCGGTCACATTTTGCAGATAACGGTTTATAACATTTACCATCAGGTCGTTCAGCTTTTCAACCGTATAGTCGCCTATTGTAGGCTCGATATGCTGTCCCGTGCTTATACCGCTGTCGTCTGTGAGGAAGAGGTAGGTGCCGCCTGTTTTAAGGGCAAAGTCTCTCATTAAAAATTCGGTTTCCTTGTCGCCGCCGCTTGCTAAAATCGGTATCAGGCGAATGCCTTTAGCCGCCGCCTGCTCGGTAAGGAGGTTCATATCGCTGACCGCTTCCTTGTCTTCGCTGTGTGGAGGTGCGTCAAGGAGGATAAACATAAGCTTTGTGCTGTTTTCATTCCAGCTTAGACTATTTATGGCATTGTCAAGGGCTTTATTGACCTTTTCGGGAGTGTCTCCGCCGCCGTCTGCCCATTGCTCCGAAAGCTTCTTGACAGCTTCGGAAATGTTGTCGGTAAAGTCAAAGCTTCTGACAACATATTCATCACCGTCGTCACGGTAGAAGCTGACGCTGAGACGGACGGGAATGTTGCCGTTGCCCTTAGCGGCTCTCTCAATAACGTTTTCAAGCTCCTTTTGAATGTAGTTCAACTCATCGCTCATTGAGCCTGTGGTATCCACAATCAAGGATAAGTCGAGAGACTTTTGTGTTTGCTTATCTGAGCCTATTTCAATGCTGTGAGCTTTTGAGGCATTGTCGGCGGTAATCTCGGCGCTCTCACCCGATGATGCTGTCAGGGTAAGATTGCCCTTTGATAGTTCGGAGGGATTGTAAAACAGGTATGCGCTTCCCGCATTGTCGGTTTTCGCTGTCCACAGCGTTTTCCCCTCGCTGTTCTTAAGGATTACCGTTTCGTTTTCAATCAGCTTTCCGTTATGCGTAACAGTTACAAAGGCTCGTGAGCAAAAAGCCCTGTCCCATAGCTTGCGGTAGGTTTCCCAGCCCGTATCGGTTTTCTGGAACAAATCCTTCCAAAAGGTGTAATGGTTGTTGTCGATCCATTCGCCGGCGGTAAGAAGTCCGGCTGCGGGAGTGATATTGCTGTCTGCACTGCCCCGGTCATCTGCTATAATTCCGTCAGCGCCTACCGAATCGCCCTCAGCTTCAACTTCCCCAAAAAGCTCGTCTCCTTTTAGTTCTCCCGCTTCATCCTCTATTTTGTTAAAAATGGGAGCGTCTGCTGCGCCTATATCATCGGCTCTGTCTGCTCCCGCTCCTGCGCCTTCTCCCGCAGCCGCACCGTCTATTGCGTTCTTCTCACCTGTCAGCGTACTCATTTCCTGAGAGCAGGCGGTTAATGCTGCCGCCAAAAGAATAGAAATCAGAGGTAAAAGTTTCTTTTTCATTTCTTGCTCCTTACTGTAATTTTATTATGCTTTATCTTGTTTCTTATATTGCTTATTTGCTTATTGCCGGCTTTGACAATAACACTTTTTTGCTGACCAAAAGGTTACAATTTTATAAATTTTTAGCAATTTGCATAGTTTTAGGAGCAGTTGTTACAGTATAATTATACATAGTTGCCAAAAATTAAAATTCGATAAAAAAACCCTTGATTTTTTCTCAGAAATGTATAAAATAGTATTTAGCACTCAGAGGTCAAGAGTGCTAACACAGAATTT
>CAYMFX010000144.1:0-5729 GCA_964389845.1 uncultured Ruminiclostridium sp. | reverse complement strand
TTTTCAATATAATCGTCGGCGCCGAGGTCAAAGCCGTTCAGCTTATCCTCCTTGCCCGTTCTTGAGCTAATGATAAGTATGGGAGTATCCGCACTTTCCCGAAGCTTGGAGCAAACCGCAAAGCCGTTCATATCGGGAAGATTTATGTCAAGCACCACAAGCCTTGCCCCATATCTTTCAAAGAGCTGCAGGGCACGTTCTCCGCTACCTACGCTTGACACGGTATAGCCCTCCTCGCACAGAAAATCGGTCAGCAAATTTGCCAGCTCATTATCGTCCTCCGCTATCAGAATATCGGTCATAATATCACCACCTTCAACTATTGTAGCATATCGGAAGTGATATTGCAAATGGGGAGCAATATTACCACCCATGTTCCATAAGCCAGTTGTTCAGCTCTCTTTCACGGTTGCGAAGCTCCTTATCACCGCCGCCAAAATGTCCCGTTTCCTTTTCACCGACTATACCGCCGTCCACTATGTAAAGCACTCTGCTGCATTTGGCGGCTACCTTCGGGTCGTGAGTAACGCACATAATTGTCGTGCCGTCACGGTTAAGGGAAAGCAGCTCGTTCATTACCTCGTCGGAGCTTGAGCGGTTGAGAGCGCCCGTAGGCTCGTCGGCAAAAATCATCTTGGGATTGTTTATCATACTGCGGCAAATACAAGCTCTCTGAAGCTGTCCGCCCGATACCTCATTGATGTCGTTGCTGCAGACGTCGTCGATACCGAGCCTGCGCATAAGCGTTCTGCCCCGTTCCTCGGTCTGTCTGCGGCTTTCCTTATTCTTATTCGACTGCACCGCAGGGAGGATTATGTTGTCCAAAACGGTTAGATTTTTCAGCATATACATCTGCTGAAAGATAAATCCCATTTCATCAAGACGCAGGTCGGCAAGCTCCCTATCTCCCATATGGGCGATATTTTTTCCGCAGAACAGCGCCTCACCCGCAGTAATGCCGTCCATACCCGAAACGGCGTAAAGCAGAGTTGATTTTCCTGAGCCCGAGGGACCCATTACCGCCACCATTTCCCCCTCGCCAACGGTGAAGCTTACATTTTTCAGAACGTTGTTCTGACGCTTGTTTACTATATAGGTTTTGCAAAGATTCTTTACTTCAAGAATATTCATAATACTTTCTTCCTTTCATTATTCGATGTTCGCCGTATCGGAGGACTTGATTTTTCTTGTGTACAGGGAGGTTAAAAATGCGCTGACGACTGTGGCGGCAAGAACGATAACGGGGAATACAACGTATATTTCAACGGGATCCTGCATATATTCCACGCCTGTTTCAAGTCCCATCATGTTGAAAATCGGATCGATGCACAGCTTCGTAAGAGGCATACCTAAAAGCTCGGCAAAAAGCGCAGCCGCTATTACCACAAAAGAAAACCTTGCGGTATGATATGAATATACTTTTGAATTTCTCATTCCTATTGCTTTCATAAGAGCTATTTCAGCCTTTTCCTTTGTGATAAAGGAACGCTCCATAAGCACGGTGATAAGCGCAGCCAATATTACGGTAAGCGCTGCGGACATTTTCTTTACTGCGTCTAAAGCGTCGGCAACTCCCGTGGTTTCTTTTACCCATTCACCCGCCGTCTTAATACTTGTGAACTCGGGATAAATTTCCTCTATCTTATCCATTCTGCGGGATATTTCCTTCTCATCGGGGTTATCGGTAAATTTTATCTGCGTAGCGGGGCCGCCGCTTATCAGAATATAGTTTATATCGTCTTCGGTATAAAGCCTTGCGGCGGTACCTTGATTATTCATTGACTGATACAGAGCGGTTACGGTGTATTCTACATCTCCCGTGGGGCAGGACACGGTAACGGTATCGCCTATGTCTGCGCCCAGCGTCTTTGCGGCAGGGATCGTCAGCGCTATCTCATCGCTGCTTTGCGGAGGAGTACCCTCGGCAAATTCGTACATATCCATTGTCGTACCCGTACCCTGAAAAATAAGAATCCTGCTTTCATTTTCACCATGCTTTACGGTGGAGGACAGGTAAAATTCCTGCATACATTCTGCGGGCATACTGTTTTCCGCAAGAGTCTGCTCCACCTCTTCGAGATATTTTTGCAGCTTTTTGCGACCGCCCTCTGTCATAAATTCCATGGTTTTATCGCCTGTGTCGGCAAATATGTGGCAGTCGGCAACGCCGAAATATTTCAGCATTTTTCCGCTTTTCAGCGTAGTGACAGAATTGGAAAGTATAAGCATAAGAGACATACATAGGAAGAACGTAAGCGTCATAATGCCATAGCGCTTGGGACTGCTTACAATATCGTTGGCGGCAAGAAATGCGGTTGTTCCCAACTTTGATTTTCCAAGCCTCATAAGGCTCTTTTTGCGGAAGCGTTCCCCTGTCTGACCGTTTCTCACAGCGTCTAAAGGAGTCATTCTTCCCACTCTGCCGGTACAGCCGAGGCAGAACAGTAGTATCACGGCAGCTACTAAAACTGCGCAGATAACATTGATAAAACCGTTATTGCCGCTGCTCATTATAATAGACCCTGTGGAAAGATCCATAAGCATTTTGCCGAAGGGATAGCTGAGTATCAGCCCCGCCGCTGCGCCGACAACGGAAAGAGCGGCGTATTTTGTAAGGTACAGTCCCCGAATTTTTATATTCCGTATGCCGATAGCTTTCATAACGCCTATCTCCCGAAATTCCTCAGAAAGGGTAAAGGCTATGGTAAAGCGCAGCACCACAAAGGAGATTATTATAAGTATAAGGCTTACCACAAGAATTATACCTGTGACCAACATATCAAAAACATAGCTGAAATTCAGCAGCTCTCTGTCGCCCTCAAAGATAACGTTCATGGAAACATCCGATATTTGCCGGAGCATACTGTCAAGGTCATCTGTGAATATGTAGCAGAAGTTTCCGCCGTACATATTTTTCACGGTTTCATCGGACATAAATTCGTCATAGTCCTCGCCGTTCAGGATAAACCTTGTCATACCCATCATTTCGGAGCCGCACACAGCGTCCTTAAAGCTGCCCGCAAAAGTAAATTCACGGCTAATGCCCTCCAGTTCGATAGTTATCTTATCGCCGACTTTAAGTCCCGCATTTTTCTCTGCAAAATGGGTAGCGTAGACCTTGCCCTTGGGTACGCTTTCGAGAATGCTCCCGTCCTCTAAGAAATAATTCAGTGCAAAATTCCTGTCGCTCTGTAATATTTGGGTAGCGTTGGAAGCGTTAAGCGGCTTGCCGTTCCGTGTAACATTTGACTGGGACATATATCCCACTTCCTCGATGCGGAACTCATTGATTGCCGAAGCGTTTTCAAAGGTGTCGTAAAGGTCGCTGCCGCCGGATTTACTCATATCGGCAGCAAAATAATCGGGAACGTCAGCCATTTCAAAATAGCCGTTCAGTGCGGTGGTCACAGTGACGATGTTGGTCACGCTTGAAGCCACGAACATTGAGGCAAGAATGATAAATAACAGCAGTATCACATTCATTGCCCTTTTGCGTTTAAGGTCTTTTTTCAGTATCCTTAGAAACATAGAATATACCTCTTTTCCTGCGTTCGGTTTTCTCTATGTTTTGATTATAACACACATATTCTTAACAAGTCTTTAACTTTTATGTCATTTGCCAAGCACGCTTTCAAGGAATTTTGCCTGACCGCCGGGAATACGGTTTATACTTTTTCCTGCGGTTTTATTCGGCTTACCAGTACGTTGGTTAAATTCGGGAACACGATAGCCGTCGGTGCGGTCGTGCCTGAGAGATAAATCCTCATGCTGTTTGACAGCATATTTGCTTGCAAGCGGACATAGTGGAAATAGCTGTCCAAGTCCTGCCCTCAAATTCTAACCTGTCGGGCGGCTGAATTTCCGTATCGGTATATAAAGTTGCTTCGCTTACTGCCTTGCTGCCGTTTTTATCAACCGTTTCCCGCCGTTTGTACACAAAGCAGCACCTGATATTCTCAGGCTCCCCATACTGCACATCGCCGTCGCTGTTAATCCCAGTACACCTCCGCAAAACAGCGGTATGATTAAACCCATAAGCAAAAATACTCATTCCGTCTCATAACCTCCGTTCAAATACGGTGCAATCAGCTTGACAGCGGCAGGGCAAAGCAAAGCAAGCTCAGACCTTGCTCCCTCGGCAAAGGACATTGACAGAGAGCCGAGAGAGACTGACTTAATACCTTGCAGCCGAATTTGCTCCCTCTGCCGCAAATCCTCCTGCCCCTGCTCATCGGACAGCCACAACGCCAGCTCCGCCTGTGCTCTCTTAATGCGTTCGGGAGCTTTCTCCTCTGTTCGTTCCTGATAGGGGAGTCTGGGGAAGGACAACGGCTGATCCTTGCTTACCGCCCTGCCGTGCCACTTGACCCGCTCTAATTCTTCACAGGCGGCTTTGAGGTACCAAAAAGATTTTTGGAAAATAAACATAAAAATATGCTCCCTATTTGCTGGGAGCATATTGGGTCCGGCGTCACGCTGGTGGTCTGCCCGGCCGGAGTCGAACCGGCAGTCTTTGGAGTCGGAGTCCAACGCATTATCCATTGTGCTACGGGCAGAACGCTGTATTACAAGTTTACCACATCTTTCAAAAAAAATCAAGTAATACTATTTCTAATTTAAAAACGTTCTTTGAACGTTTTTAAAGGTTCCGCTTTCAGCGGAACCGACGTGACTTCGTCACGTCAAGAAATAGTATTGAACGTACATTCCGCACCGCCTTCGGCGGCGTATTCGGCTTCGCCGAATATTTTAAAAACGTTAGCACGTTTTTAAAACGGAATTAGTATAAGTCTTCACCACTAACCTATCCAATTATCCTATTGGCATTCTTAAAGAGAATATTCTCGGTATCCGCTTCGGAAATAGGCTCCTGAAACAAAGCCTGAACATACATTCTCGGATTGCAGATAGGATAGTCGGTGCCGAAAATAAGGCGCTCGCTCCCCGCCTCTTTAACTCCATAGGCAATAAGCCCGTAACGGAATATTCCCGTGCCGGAAAGGTCGAGATAATAATTATCATGCTTCTTTATCCGTTCTAAGTGCAAAAGGAACTGCTCCTTGTCTCCGGGGTGCGCCGCAATGAACGTCACCTCGGGGTGCGCCTCTATCATCTTGTCAATTTCCTTCTGTTCATTTGCGACGGTGTGAAAGCTTACCGCCATATGATAATGAGCCGCCGCCTCGAATATATCGCTTAAATCCTTTCGTGAATAGTCGCTCCAGCCGTGCATATAAGGCACAAGCTCGCCTATCAGCCTGAAGCCCTGCTTGTGACGAAGCTCTATTTCTTCTATTGATTCTTTGACAAAGTCGGGGTGAATGTGAAAACCGGGAGTGTAAAAATCTCCCAATATCTTTTTTATTTCATAAGCCCGCTCGTTGCAGTCTCTGATATAATCAAAACCGCCCTCATATTTCCGCTTCATAATAACCGAACCGCAAATATGAGCCGCTCCCGCCCGTTTAATATCCTCCATACACTGCACGGCAGTGGGAGCAAATTCATCGGGATAAAAACAGTAAAACTCCTCCGAGGACAAATAAGGGTGGGCGTGAAAATCTATGATAGGAATTTCTTTCATTGTAAATTCTCCGGTAAGCTGTGAGCTGATTGTTAAAAGCTTCTTTTAATATTTTAATATTATTATTTGCAAATGTCAAGATATGATGTCTTTTTTTGCGCTTAATGCAGCCTCCTTGCCGCCGCTGTATTTATTGCTCCCCCAA
>CAYMFX010000143.1:0-5767 GCA_964389845.1 uncultured Ruminiclostridium sp. | reverse complement strand
CGGCGCTTCATTTATGTACAGCGCAATGACCGCCCTGCACGGCTGGGAATGGTTTGACGGAGTCAGGGAGGAGGAACGGTTTAAGAAGATAATCGAGAGGGCTAAGGAATCTTTAAGAAGCTGATATTCAGAACCCGCATTACTTAATCAAAAGCAAAAGACCGCAGTTCTACAATTCTGCGGTCTTTTTATTCAATTGTATAAAAATATATAGCCATATGATTTATAATTCTTCACCCAATCTCCCCGTCAACAATCTCAATAGTCCTTCCGCACTGTGCGGCAATTTCAGGATTGTGTGTAACGATAAGCACCGTCTTATTTTGTTCCCGGTTCATTTTGAGTAGAAGCTCCATGACCTCTTTCCCCGATTTTTCGTCAAGGTTGCCTGTCGGCTCGTCACAGAGCAGCACCTGCGGGTCGTTAATCATTGCTCTTGCGATTGCAACACGCTGCTGCTGACCGCCCGAAAGCTGAGAGGGATAATGGTCGACACGCTCCGAAAGTCCCAGCCCATCAACGATATTTTGGTAATTATCTGCGGACTTCTTTGCAAGACGTGCAGGCAAAAGTATATTTTCCGCCGCCGTCAATTCGGGCAGCAAATCGAAAAACTGAAAGACGAATCCAATGTGGTTTAAGCGGAATTCCGCCGCCTTCTCGTCGTTCAGGCTTGAAATATCAATATCGTTGTAAACCACCCTTCCCCCGGTAGGCTCGTCAAGACAGCCCAACAGATTTAACAGCGTAGTCTTGCCGCTGCCCGATTTCCCGATTATCGCTATAAGCTCGCCGTCGTTTATTTCAAGAGTCGTATTTTTCAGAGCTGTAACAGCGCCCTCGCCCTTGCCGAAGGTCTTGCTGAGATTTATGGTTTTTATCATTGCTTTGTTCTCCCTTCTCCAAGCTCCCCTGCGATATTTCGCTTGAATTTCTTTAATGCAATCAATGTTAAAATCACGGTAGCCCCGCACATCACCGCAAATATGATAAGCAGCGGCTTTATTATCGGAACTGTCCACATCAGTTCATTGAGGAAGAGCGGGTCTATTATTGCCGACATTTGGTCGCCCCAAGTTTCAGGATTGTAATTTTCGGGTAAATTTAAAATTATCACTCTTTCATACGCATTTTCGCTTATTTTCTGAAAAATAAATATTCCCAATCCCGATATTACCGCCGCAACCAGGGGGATTTTAAGCCCGTCCGCAAAAAGCTTTGCACGTATTCGTTTAAGCGGCGTTCCAACGGCTCTCAGAGCGGATATTTCATAGGACTTCTGACGAATCTTAATTCCTATCCCGCTGAAATAAGCCGAAAATCCTAACAGCGACATAACCGTAAACAGTATCGCCAGCCCGCCGTATTCTACTGCGTTTTCAAGAAATTCCCGATGCTTCAGCTCTTTATATGAGGTAAGCTTTGCGCCGCAGCTTGCGGGAATAACTCCGCCGTCAATATCCTCCTTTGCGAACAGCTCCATGTAAGCGGCGTTATGTAAGCCGTTTGCTTTAGCTCCCGAGGCTGTTGTCAGCATATTGAGACCGTTCTTGCTCTTGGCGGCGTACACTAACGTTTTATCGGCGTCATTCGGAATCACCGCAACGGCTCCCACCGTTACCTCCGCTTCGGCGATGTCTGCAATTCCTCCCATATCATTGCCTGCCGCCGAACCTATGTGCAGCTTTTCTCCCACGCTGTATGGAGAATTTGCGCTGTTAGAAACAATGACGACCTCGCTTCCGCTGTTAAGCGCCGAAATGTTTATTTCTCCGTCGACGACATATTCCGAGAGCATTTCTATTACCGACCTGTTTGCAAGCTTTGTGCCGAGCCGATACAGGTGCTTTGAGCCAAGGCTTCCCTCCTTGAAGAAATCCTTATATTCATTATCGGAAACCTGAGCGATATATTCCGTCCACTGTTCGTCAAAAAACACCTTATCCGGATATTTTGTATTCTTTACATCGCTTATCACAAAGGTTTGCATAAGCTCTCCCGCCGCTGTAACATTGGTGAATTGGTCTGCTGTATCATCGTCCAATCCTAATTTAAAATTATTTTCTGTGAGATAAAATTCTTCCTTCGTGCCGCCGCTGTTTGTTATAATCGTCGAAGAAGGAAATCCGCAGGAATAATATTCGGCAATGCCGTCCTCCTCCATATTAAAGAAATCTTCTTTTCCGACATAATATGATATGGGAAAATCATATTTAAGATAATCATGCCATTCTTTTCCGTCCCGTGTGTAGTACAAATATCCGAGCATTACCCCAAAGCCGATAAGGGAAAGGGAAACAATTTGTATCGCAGTAACGCCCCGTTCTCTGAAAACCGCCGCTAAGCTTGCCCGCAATGACCTTGGTTTTCTTTGCTTTACCCTTTCACGGAGTTTATAGGCTGTGGTTACGGCGGTGAGAATATATGCGGCGGCAGTTATCACCACGCCGAATATTGCCGCAACAGCGAAAGGGTCGAGAGTGTTTGAGGTAACAAGAATATCGGTCGTAAATGCGGAATGACCGCTTTCGCCGAGAACATTTATGCTGTAAGCGTTAATTGCGGCATATCCCAATGTGCCTAACGCCGTGCCGATAATTATCTGCACTAAAATAAATATCGTACATTCCAGCCCATACAGACCCCGAATTTTTTTCTTTGACATTCCTATACGGTGAAGGGTGTTAATAAAATCCCGCCGCTGAATAAATATCCCTCTCAATACAGAAAAAACGGACAGCACCGCTATCAGTGCGGCAATTCCCGACAGAATCAGAACCCACCTTATATCATATATGAATTCGTCCTTTACTTTGATCGAACGAACAATGCCATCGTCAAATTTAGAAACATACCCGTACTTCCCATCGCCGTACTCAGGGTATAGTATCTCTTCTCCGTATCTTTCTTCTTCCTCCTGATTGGCAACAACTCCGCCCACAAGGGTTGTTGTGTATACTATCGGCGTATCGTCGTCGGGAGGCGCTGTATAAATCAGCGGGATATAATATTTTGCCACATCCGGATTTCCCGCACCCCCCACCTCAGAGAAATTTCTGTTTTGTCCGTAACATTCGTCGATTATCCCCACCACCGAATAGGATTTACCTTCAAGCGTGATACTGTCCCCCAAAGTTCCTGCCCAATTCCATTTGTTCAGCACGCCCCGGTCTATTGCAATCTCACCCTCATTTGAGGGCAAAACTCCCGCTTCTATGGGAATGTGCATAAGTCCGTGAGGATCGTCGATATAGCCGTAGGTGTAGGATTCGGAGTCTATACCGGTCTTACCGATTTTCCCAAGTACATAAATATAACCGTATACGGGAGTTTCATTCTCATCGATGAGTTTTTCGATAGTGCCCTCCTTCGCTTCCGGCAGCATAAGATCAAACATTCCGAACCAATCGTAATCTTTGTGCAGCTCACGGTTGAAAATCCCTCTGAACTGCATAAGTGCGCCAAATACTACCGCAACGGTCAGAATTCCCGAAAACATCAGGGCGGCTGCGTTCTTGATATGCTTTCTCCAGTATCTTTGTAAAATATATAAGCTGTTTTTCATTGTAAATCTCCCAATAATGCGCATGCGGAAAAGACCCGCATGCGTATTTTCTGTCCTTCTCGCATACCGCTTTGCGAACCACTGCGGGAGCGTCTTGGGGTATCTCCAAAACAGCGCCCACCGTAACCTCGGTGCTTGAGGAAATAGTATTATTTACTCGGAACGGAAAAGACGATATACTCTTTGACATCTTCCTCTTCCTTTATCGCCACAATATTCAGCCTGTTTTCCTCGGCATAGGTGCAGTATTTCATAGTATCGGGAGACATAACCACTATTTTCTCCCTGTTCAGATCCGCATAGGCTATGGGTGATACGTCGACACTCCAGCCCAACAGCATTTCTGAGGACACTAAATCCACAAAGTACAGTGCATTGCCGGTTGATCTGAAAATATCCCTGCGTTCAAAGTATATCGGATCAAAGCAGCCTACGGCAGTGCCATACGCACTTTCATATTCATCATACAGATCGTAAAAATAATTCAGGCTTTTCCCGCCGTAAAGACCTCCAAGATCGGCTCCTGACACAGAGTTTGGCATAAAGATACGTCGGTCGTTGCGGCTTGAACAAAAGTAGCCGTCTCTGTAATAAAGAATATCGCCGTTATATGCTATGGGATTCTCGGCGTCCTCTTTTTCAAGAGTAACTTCACCGCTTTTGATATTGTACGAATACATATCCGCTGTATATTCGTCTTCCGAGAGGCTGTTTTCGTCATTTACATATAAATCGTCAAAATATACTTTTCCGTTCAGATATGAAAGTTTCGTCGGAAAAGCGGCCTGCGTTCTGTTATTGCTGTCTGTTTTAGGCGTAAAATATTCCTTCAGCTCCCCTGTTTTCGTATTGTAACAGCACTGTTTAGATAATCCCCCGCCTCTTGCATATGAATATGTTTTGAGAAAGAAATATGTGTCGTCAAAATATCCCATATTGCTGTATGTGATTGAGTCGTACGGATCATTGTCGCGAGAAGCCTCGCTTAACGACACAGGCGTCGGTTCGTTTGATACTAAGGGCGGAAGCGTTTCTTCTTCGATAACGGTAGTTTCCTTTTTCCGAACATCATACTTGACAAGTCGGGCAGCATGTGCTTCAAAATTTCCATTTTCGGCATTTCCCCAGCACGTTAGGTATATGCACCCGTCATAGAAGCCTATATCCCCGTAATCGGATAAATCACAGCCGTCAATATGAGATATATGATATTCGTCAAATTTACCGTCGGTTTTTTCGATAGTAAAGGATGAGGATATGTACTCGTTCATCTTTGGCAGACGGAAATCATGTGAGGTTGAACAGGAGCAAAGAGATAGAGTAAAGGCAATCGTTGCCGCAATAGCTGCAATAATTCTTATTGAAGTGTGTTTTTTGTTTGATAAGCGTGTATTTTTCATATTTTTGTTAGCCTCTTTACCAAATTATACCGTAACTGATAAAATTCATAACATCTGATTTAGGTGCATTATACTTTTTAGGTACATTCTCAAATCCTACGATTCCCGACGCCGGATCAACTATTCTAAAGTAATTACCGCTGTTATAATAGCCCTCTATGACAACCCAATGTCCTTCCGTGTAATGCCTGAGAGGACTTGTCATATTTCCTTTTGCGGATCCATTCAACGGAACCGCAAACTCACATGAAAGTGTATCAATTATGTGGTCTATATAATCCTCCTTGCTTCCGGTATTATAAACACTATAGCCAAATAAATACCTTCCTATTTGTTCATACTGCCACTTGTTCAATGCGTAAACCATATTAAAATAATATTCGGATGTCTGTGTCGTTCCCGAATACCAAGGGGTACCATCCGTTGTTGTTCTGAGATAATCACTTCCGGCAATAGTGGACTGGGAAGGGGCGTACATAAAATACTTTAATACCATAACAGCAGTAGCCGGACCGCAGTAATATGAATTTTCCTGCTGTATATGAGTCAGGTTTAAATTTATGCTGGTTGGGATAGACGCTTTTGCTTTTCGTCTTGCATTATAAGCGGCTATTTTTTTCTCATAGGCGGCTTTCATGGAATTATAAAAATCCAATTTTGAAGATTCCGAAGGGACATCATAGGGCGGCACTATTTCGCACTGCGGTATATCGGCTATATCTGCCGCATATAAGGGGCAACACATGGATAAAACCATTACTGAGGCAACTGCTGTTGATATGAACTTTTTTATTTTTTTTAA
>CAYMFX010000142.1:1603-5832 GCA_964389845.1 uncultured Ruminiclostridium sp. | reverse complement strand
GTTGTTGTGTTCACAAAAGAGGTAACATTTGCGCGGTTTTCCATTTTGAGTTGAATTTTCTTCGCTTTCGGTGATTTCTTCATCACGAATAAGCAAGGTGGCTTCGGCGTAAATACCGTCGTGGGAAAATTCTTTGCGGTATTGTTTAACGCGGCTGTATGCGGTTAGAAAATTTTCGTTTTTCTCGATTGTTATTGTGCCGCCGCCATAGATAGCTTCGCTCATTCCTTTTACGCTTTCGGGGTAGCCACCGAAGCGGATCGCCGCTATGTAATTGGCGTTGCCTTCTTTTTCGAGAACGATTGTGTCGGCGTAGGCTTCTAAGCGGGTTTCGGATTTTAAATCGAAATATTCGATTTTCATTAAATTTGCTTGTGCAATTTTTATCACTTCCTTTTCGTTTTCGGAGCATAGAAAACAGAGCCTCCCGCGGTGGGAAGCTCTGTAAATGCTCTTTTGTTTTAGGAGATATTAAGCTTTGGAATCTGCTAATTTACCTAACAGTCCTATTGCTTTGATTACGGCAAGAACCGCAGTAATTAGTGTTGAAACGGCTTTTAATACGGTTTCAACTATTTTCGATTTACTCAAGGGCATACCTCCTTTTAGCGTTCGGGGTTGATTTTAGCTTTCGATTTTGAACGTCAATTGTAGAATATATAGTTTTTGGGGGAGAATATACGAGCATAAGCTTTTTATTGTTTATTTACGACATGATATAAATCAAAAATATGATCATAATCATAGGTCTTGCTTTTTATGTAACAAATATATTCTCACAAGCTTCATAATTTATTTCCGCATTTAAAGCAAAACATTGTTTTATCTTCTGAGTATAATTATTATGTATAGCTAAATTTAAACTATGTAATTATCAGCCAAGCCAAAGAAAAGGTTTGCCAACACGCCAGCCTTCATTTGTTAATTTAAATTTACAGTCATATGTTTTAATAACATCGTTGTTGCTGGCATAGTCTATCATTTGAATTTCGACTTCGGTATCTGTTAGACTTTTGAGTACATATTCTGTTTTCATTACGTCCACGCGAGGATCACCTATTCCTAATGTACAATGATAAAGTTCACCACCAAATGATGCGATATATGAGCTTTTAAGCGTTTCGTTTGCATATTCTTCGGTAAAGGTATCAAATAAGAGAGACCTAAAGCTTTCAAATGTACAACCTGTTTCGCCATATGGCATGGAGGTGTTTGGTAAGACAAATGTTGCTCCGACCCGTAAGAAAGTAAAGCTTCCGCCTATGCCTGCAGCCTGATAAAGATTATTTGCATACACATATAAATTTATAAACTCCGGATGATCTATTCTTAAAAACAAATCAGACAGTTCATCGGGGCAGTCCCAATCTTCAATCCAATAATCCACAAGTTGTGAAGGGCTTAAAGGTGTTCCGGTTATATCAGCGGATTCAGCAGGATATTCAACACCTCCGATAATTATAACATTAGAATCGATAGAAGGCAGAGGTTCAACTGTATAATGACTTTCGCTGGCAGTAGCTTCAATAAAAGAAGTATTACCTTGCTTATCGTTATCTGTTTTGGAATTTTTCCAAAGCATAAATGCAGTAACTGCGGCCGCAACAATCAAAATCACAGCTATTACAATAATCGGCACAGTTTTTGATTTTTTCTTTGCCGTTGGAACCCCTGCCATTGCAGGAACTGCGGAAAAATTTGAGGTGGTAGCTGAAGATAACTGCTGTGTATACGCAACAGATTCCGTTTGCGGAGCTTGTTCTGTACCGTTATTGAAATTGCTGCCTATTTGGCGGGTTTTCAAATAATACTCCGCCGCAGCCTGCAAAACAGGAATTATTTTAAATGACCATCTGTACTTTTTAAAACTAAGATCTGCCAATCCCGCAACGATGTTCGTCACAGTAAACGAAATTGAATTTTTTCCCGATTGAAGGTTTAATTGATACGGACCGATTGTGGCTTTGGCCAGCATTATGACGCTTTGAGATCCAAATTCCGCCCCCAAAGTAATTTGCTGATATTTCTCTTCAATCTCATTAATTGTGTTGGCTCTCATACTGCCAGTCCACGTCAAACGCTCCCATTGATGAAAATATGGGTATTGTGTGCTTAAATTTTTATTTAAAAATTCCTTAAAAGCGTCAATATCAATATCCGTTTCAAATATTACTTCAGATTTCATGGATATCCTATTTCTGCGGAACGACGCCATAAGCTGAGAAACGCAAAATCCCACAATAAGACTTACCAAAACCGCCAATAATAAAACTTCTCCAATATTCATTGATCTCACAATGCCAAGGACAACAATCAGCAAAAACGGTAAGCCGTAGCTTAACCAGGCAAACCTAAGGGATACCTTGCTGTTGAAGAGTTCCTCCGTTGAACGGTAAGCGGTATTTTGTGCGATATAGTTTTCCACAAATTGTTTAAAATTATTTTGGTCGTATTGATATTGCTGCTTTGATTGATTTTGTGTTTGAGATGAAATAGTGCCGGATTGAGGTAATGTGGTTGCCCGCTTAGGCTCTTCTTTCTCAGCCAATGCCACAGAAGTGCTTTGTACCGATCTTGCATCAACTGTATATTGAGTGCTTGACTGCGTATGAGTCATTGCACTTGGAGCATTTTCATTTGTAATAGTTGAAGCTGCGGCATTTTTTGTTTCAAAACCTGTATTGGTTGTATCGGCTGTTTTTTGCTGTGTTTCACCGCCAAATACTTTTGCGCCGCACTTATTGCAGAATGATGCTTCGTCGGGCAATTGATTTCCGCATTTATAACAAAACATAATATTTTCTCCGTTCATAAGAATAGCTATGTTAATAATATTACAAATATGATATTAGCTGGATATATATTGAGAAATTGTTGGATAGCCTAATCTATAAGCATCAAATAATATGTATAAAATATCTACGGCATCGTCTCCTGTATACTTCGCATTTCCATCGAGCAGTATCGATCTCAGGTTAATATAACAGACTTCCTCTTCTTCAACAACAGAAAATATTGCTTCAATATCTCCAAGTCCGATTAGTTTGCCATCAATCTTGACATACATAGTACCATTTGATTCGTAATTACGCCAAGAGGGTGAATCTGTATATTTGTTAAAAACATCTTCTATTGAACATGAGATACCATAGGAAGAAAACGGCTTATGCTGTTTTACCGTTCCTATATAGTCATTTTTATCCCAATTGACTGCAATAATTATAATAACTATAATAACAGCGCCTATAATCACAAATGGCATTTTAGATTTTTTCTTAGTATATTGATTGTAAACAAGAGTGTCGGTCTGTAATGCGGAATAATCGGTAGAAAAAGAAGTCTGTGTGCTGTTTGCAGTGATTTCAGATGATGTATTGTCTATATTTTTTGAAAATTCGGTGCTCTCGGTCAAGTTGGCAGACCGGCTTTGTGTCTCTTCTGATGTTTGTTTGTCAAGTTCCTTCGGCGCTGTTATTCTTGATCCGCAAATAAGGCAAAATGCTGAGCCGTCTTTTATTTCACTGCCGCAATTGGTACAAAACATATATATGTTCCTTTCATTGTTGAGATATTTTTTACCGATTTAAATTGAGTTATATTATATACATTATTGCTATACAAAGGCTTTTTCTAATGATGCTTTGATTATTAAAATCAATAGTCTTTAGGCATTCCGCACACTGAGCAAATTTTTTTGAAAGACCCTTTAAATTTTCCTCCGCAATGCAAACAAAGACCTAATTCTTTACGCATTATAATTGATATATTTTTGCGTTTGTTTTCTTCTTTTTTGCGGTTTTCCTCTTCCTCTTGATATTTGAGATTTATTTGTC
The DNA here is from genome assembly GCA_964389845.1 of uncultured Ruminiclostridium sp. GTDB lineage: Bacteria > Bacillota > Clostridia > Oscillospirales > Ruminococcaceae > Ruminiclostridium_E. The sequence continues at coordinate 1,999 of CAYMFX010000142.1, read as the reverse complement.
TGATTTTTTCTGCCTCTTCCTCTTGTCTGCGCCTTTCCTGCTCATCTTTCTTACGCTTGTCATCTTGTATGACCTTACTTTTAGCTTCCCATACCTTTTTCTGAGCAGTTAAGGGTTCTGCAATATTCTCCCAGTTTGAAGTGTCACACTGTCTGTACTGATTGTTACCAACCGCTACAACGGTACCGTCTGATTTAAGTCCTACGGTATTTTTGTCAGATACTGCAACAGCAACAATATCTGTCCAGGTAGAAACGTCACACTGATCATACTGATTGTTTCCGGCTGCAACAACTGTACCGTCGGATTTTAATCCTACGGTATGTTCACCGTATGCTGCGACAGCAACAATATCTGTCCAGGTAGAAACGTCACACTGATCATACTGATTGTTTC
>CAYMFX010000142.1:0-1503 GCA_964389845.1 uncultured Ruminiclostridium sp. | reverse complement strand
CGGCTGCAACAACTGTACCGTCGGATTTTAGTCCTATGGTATGTTCTCTGGCAGCTACAACAGCAACAATGTCTTTCCAATCGGAAACATCACATTGACCGTACTGATCGTTTCCGACTGCAACAACTGTACCATCGGATTTTAACCCCACGGTATATCCATCGTTAACTGTAACCGCAACAATCTCTTTCCAATCATAAACATTACATTGACCGTATTGATTGTCTCCAACCGCTACAACCGTACCGTCAAATTTAATACCTATGATATGTCCGTTTTTATCAGAATTATATGCTGTAATTGTAGCAATATCTTTCCAATCGGAAACATCACATTGACCAAATTTATTGTCCCCAATTACAACAACGGTTCCGTCAGCCTTTAATCCTGCGGTATTGTAACCGTTTGCTGCAATTGCAATAATATCTGTCCATTCCGAAACATTGCATTCACCGTATATATTCGATCCAACTGCTACAACAGTTCCGTTTGATTTTAATCCTACTATATGATCGGTACCTATTCCAATTTCAATAATATTTGTCCAATCCACAAAGTTGTATTGCCCGTATTCATTTTTTGTTACATCAACAGTTGCATCGGATTTCAATCCGACAGCGCATTTGATGTTACTGTTGCACGGCAAAATTATTGTAGGTTTGATCAATGAAATTTTTCTTCGACACTCCATAGATAATATTTTGGTGTCATCGGGATAGTCCAAACATCTAAAACAGTATAATGCCGATAAAATCTGTTGTACCGAATTTGGATTTTTTATATTTTTTAAAGCTGTCTCATAATAGCTTTGTGATTTTATCTTTTTTTGCCGCTCCTGCTCATTTCTGCATCTAATTGCATCAATATATCCCAGTATTTTATTTTTCAGCGTTTCATCTCCATACCTCATAATCTTTTTATAATTAACATTGTTTTCAAAAGTTTTGTTAAGATTTTCAAGACCTGATAAAGTATGTACATTCAAATCTGCACAGAGCCTGCACAAATACACATGAGGATTTTCCACATCTATATCTAAAATTTTCTCGCAGTATTCATAAGCCTTATCCCACTCTCCGTCCTCTAAAAAAGAATAGGCTCGCTTTACGAGTGAATCTTCGGTAGGATTTGCAGTTTTTACTTGATACACCGCCGTTTCTTTTTGCGACTCACTTGAATTTACAGGAGGAATTATTCTTTCGATATTGGTAATAAGATCCTGAAACGCCCTTGGGCTGCTCAAATCCTGTCCTTGCAAATTACTAAATTCCTTAGGTATATCATAAGCGTCAATGTCCTTGTAGCAAGGTATAAGTGTTTTCTCCTTACCATTTCCCATTAAAGCAAGGAATCTGCTCCACTCATTTTTTACCCATACGGCATTGTAATATTCATATTTTGTTCCGACAGCAAGCATTACTTTCGCCGAGTTTAATGCGGAAAATATGTAAGGCTCATAGTCTTGTCCCAACTTTGCTTTTAAAGTAATTCTTGAATAGAAAA
>CAYMFX010000141.1:0-5846 GCA_964389845.1 uncultured Ruminiclostridium sp. | reverse complement strand
TTGCCATAATAAGCACCACCTTTCATTTATTAGTATAACACAATGTATCGCAAATTGCAATACATTTTTCAAATATTTATATTTGATACGTCAATCTCGCCGTTCATCAGCTTGGGGAGAAGCGTGTCACGGAGAGTTACAAGTCGTTGATTTTCGATGGCTCTATAAAGTATTTCGCTATACATCGGCTCAACTGTTGCTATAAAGCTCTTGATCTGATCCGATGATAAAGCAGGAACACTCTCTGTATCAAAATCACGGGTGATGATAGCGTCAAAGACAGCTCCGCTTGCCTTATGTTTTAATGCTTTTACAGTTTCAAGGACATGGTGATAAACTATGATTTGATGTAAACCGTCTTTTCCTGTAAGAGCATAACAAGATTGATTCATAGACATAGGGGCACCCGCAAGGCTAACCTTGCCAACAGTTCCACGAGCTGTAAGGAATACCGTATTGACGGGATATAAGCGACTATTGCAGTTATCCAATCCCAAAGGTGTAATGTTCTTTTCTGTTGTTAATACATAAGGAGTGCCTACGTCTTTCGGAGTGAAGAACGGTATTTCGCCGTTCCAATACTCTTGCTTGTCTGTTTTTGGCGTACCGCCACCAAGCACCTGAATAATAGAAGTAAATGGCACTCGCTCTTGTATATCGGCTATCAAGTCCTTGAAAATTGCCTGCGCCTGCTGCTCTAAATTTTCATTTATGTTAGGAGACAATGATGAGAGAAAGATATGATGATAATGGCAATCTGATCGGTAGTTGCAGAATGATATTCGATGAGATACCTGACGATTATCAAATTCAGAAAGTCATTTTAGAAGATAAAGTGTTTGATCTATCATACTTAGGAATAATGAAACATTTGAGGGACAATAAAGTCGCAGAGGAATTTTCTGATAATACTTTTTATTCATCAGAAGTCCTTTCGAACATGGCTCTTGATTATCTAAATTCAGCTATATACCTTCAAAAAGGCATTATCGTTGATAGAGGTCAAGAGATTGTTTCTTACTATGTGATTCCTTGTGCGTTTCTATGTAAGCATTCAATAGAATTAAAACTGAAAGAATGCTTGCTGAATATGGGGGGAAAAGAACTAAAGGGACATAGTGTTTTGCAATTGTGGGATAAATTGAACAAATCAGATATACCACAATATGATAAGCTACAAGGTTTCATCGTAGATGTTGAGAAGATAGACAATAATGAAATGGCTCTGCGTTATGGCATTTCCAAAGCATTAGAGCCTTTACAAGAGAAATTCAAGTTTGATGTAGATTCGCTTATTTCTAATACGATGTTTTTATTCAATATACTGGAAGAATATATCATTTACAAGTATAGATATATCGGAAATAATCCAGAATAGTGTCATTATAGATAAGGAGCTGATATAATATGCCCTATACAGAAGCAAGCTACGAAAACGCTATCATTCAGCTTTTCGAGGAAATGGGATACACTCATGCATACGGACCGGAAATTGACCGTGATTATAAAACACCGCTGTATATGGACGAGCTGACAGAAGCTCTCTATCGGCTTAATCCTACGCTCCCCGATGATGCGATCAGTGATGCTTTATACAAGCTCCAGAACTTTGAAAACGGCGAACTTGTGCAGAAAAATGCCGTATTTATGGACTATCTGCAAAACGGCATTGAAGTCCGCTATACGGATAAAGGTGAGGAGCATTCTGCTATCTGCTATCTTATTGACTATGCCAACACAGAAAATAACTCTTATATTGTGGCTAATCAATGGACTTTCGTGGAGAATGATGAAAAGCGCCCCGATATACTGCTGTTCATCAACGGTCTACCTGTGGTGCTGATGGAGTTGAAATCTCCGTCTCGTGAGGAAACTGACGCTTCGGAAGCATATACGCAGATCAGGAACTATATGCACTCTATCCCCTCAATGTTCATTTACAACGCTATCTGCGTTATGAGCGATCTTTCCGAAAACCGTGCAGGTACGATTACTTCGGGTGAAGATCGCTATATGGAATGGAAAACAAAAAACGGCAGCTATGAGAATACGCAATATGCTCAGTTCGACACATTCTTTGAGGGTATATTTCAGAAAGACCGTCTGCTCGATATTCTGAAAAACTTTATCTTGTTCTCCAATGAGGGACTGACAAGCTGCAAGATACTTGCAGGCTATCATCAGTATTTCGCTGTCCGCAAGGCTGTTGAGTCCACAAAGAGGGCAACCGTCACCGACGGAAAAGGCGGTGTGTTCTGGCATACGCAAGGTTCGGGGAAGTCTCTGTCTATGGTGTTTTATGCCCATTTGCTCCAATCTGCCCTTGAAAGCCCGACTATCGTCGTTATCACAGATAGAAACGATCTTGACGACCAACTTTATTCGCAGTTTGCGAAGTGCAAAGCATTCCTTCGTCAAGAGCCCGTTCACGCTGAGAGCCGTGAACATCTGAAAGCGCTTCTTGACGGTCGCAAGGCAAACGGCATTATCTTCACCACGATGCAGAAATTTGAGGAATCGGGCGAACCGCTGTCTGAAAGGAGAAATATCATCGTTATGGCTGATGAAGCTCACAGAGGACAGTACGGTCTGACCGAAAAAATCAAGATGACCAAAAACGAGAACGGTGAGCTTGTTGCCCGTAAAGTCATTGGTACGGCTCGTATTATCCGTGATACGCTCCCGAACGCTACATATATCGGCTTTACAGGTACGCCTATATCAAGAGAGGACAGAAACACCCGTGAGGTATTCGGTGACTATATCGACATCTATGATATGACACAGGCCGTCGAAGACGGTGCTACTCGTCCTGTTTATTACGAGAGCCGCGTTATGAAATTGAAACTCGATGAAAGTACTCTGAAACTAATTGACACCGAATATGAAATCATGGCGCAGAACGCCGATGCCGATGTGATAGAAAAAAGTAAGCGTGAGCTTGGGCAGATGGAAGCGATCCTTGGTCATGACGATACGATAAAATCCCTTGTGGACGATATTCTCGATCACTATGAGAATTACCGTGAGAACTTGCTGACAGGTAAGGCTATGATCGTTGCCTACTCTCGTGCGATCGCTATGAAGATATACAAATGTATTCTCGATATTCGTCCGGGTTGGAAAGAAAAGGTCGCTTTAGTCATGACAGCCTCGAATAAAGACCCGGAGAAATGGCATAGTATAATCGGCAACAAACGACACAAGGAGGAGCTTGCAAAGAAATTCAAGGATAATGACAGCCCGCTGAAAATAGCTATCGTGGTCGATATGTGGCTGACGGGCTTTGATGTGCCGTCCCTTGCGACAATGTATGTCTATAAGCCTATGATGGGCTATAATCTGATGCAGGCTATCGCTCGTGTCAATAGAGTGTTCCGTGACAAAGAGGGTGGACTTGTCGTTGATTATGTCGGCATCGCCGGTGCTTTGAAGCAGGCTATGAACGATTATACCGTCCGTGACAAGAAAAACTATGGAAATACGGATATTGCGAAGGTAGCATACCCGAAATTTCAAGAAAAATTGCAGATATGCCGTGATCTGCTCCATGAATTTGATTATTCCGCCTTTTTTGGCGGTAATGAGCTGACGGCGGGACGGACGATCACGGGTGCAGTTAACCTCCTTATGGATAGAGCAAGAGAAAAGGACAGAGAAAGCTATACTAAAGAGGCTCTGCTTCTAAAGCAGGCACTTTCGCTGTGTTCCTCTATCGCTGAGGGAGATGAGCGTGAAGAAGCTGCTTTCTTTGAAGCCGTTCGCGTCCTGCTGATGCGTATTCTTAATCAAGGCGGCGATAAAAAGCTCTCGCTCCCCGAAATCAATGCAAAGATCAATGAGCTTTTGAAGCAGAGTATCAAGAGTGACGGTGTTATCAATCTTTTCTCGGATAAGGAACAGGACTTCTCGCTATTTGACCCGAAATTCTTGGAGGAAATCTCTAAGATGAAGGAAAAAAACCTCGCTGTTGAGCTGCTGAAACGCCTGATTGCCGAGCAGGTATATATCTATAAGAGGACAAACCTTGTAAAATCTGAAAAATTCAGCGAGATCATGCAAAGTGCTATGAACCGCTATCTCAACGGTATGCTCACCAATGAGGAAGTAATACAGGAGATGCTGGATCTCGCAAAGCAGATCAGAGAAGCCAAAGAAGCAGGTGAGGAATTAGGCTTGACCGCTGACGAGCTTGCTTTCTATGATGCACTTACCAAACCGCAGGCGATAAAAGATTTCTATGAAAATGATGAACTTATTGCTATTACAAAGGAGCTTGCTGAAAAGCTCCGTAAGAACCGCACTATTGACTGGCAGAAACGTGACAGTGCAAGAGCTAAAATGCGTATGATGATACGCAAGCTCCTAAAAGATCATCGTTATCCGCCAGAAGGTATGGACAATGCAGTTGCTACGGTTATGAGTCAATGCGAACTGTGGGCGGATAACTTAATGAGCATATGATACCATTCTTGGCGCATTTACGAAGTCTTAATTTTGAACTGTGTAGATGCCACAGACTGACAAATTTCACCAATAGCCGCATTGTCATTTTTAGTGCTGTTTGGCAATTATGCGGTTATTGGAGAAAAGTTTTGTCGAACTTGCTGAACACATTTGCATAATCACACCCCATTTAAGAAAAAGCATCGAAGTCCACACTGTCATTCATAGCATGATTGATAAATATACTTGCAACATTAAATTTTCGCCCCTTACTTTTCAAATAATGATCCCATACACTGTTTAATGTATCAAGTTTGATTTATCTTTTGAATAGCTGCCATTAACTCTTCCGCCGAAACCCCCCCTTGCAGATACAAGCGTTTCATTTCGCTCGCCTTGTCGAGCCAAGCCTTGTACTCGTTGAATGTCAGCCTCATAACACTGCTGTCGCCGTTGGCGTTCTCATAACGCTCCACCCGCTTGTAGTTCCTGTTTTTCGCTTTCTCATACTCTTCAAGCAGAGGATTGTTTTGCTGTTTGAGTTTTCTCGCCAGCTTCGGTGCGATCTGCTTACACGTCTTGCCATCAATGAGAACTCTATCGCAGTAAATCTCAGCGCGGTTGGATTTCGGAATAAACAGTTTACCGCAGCACGGGCATTCCAATACGCGCCTTTGCTGCTCAGAAAATTTAAGAAAAAGGAACACAAAGTAGTTGGTATAGTTATCGAAAAAGAAAACTTGTGACAGCTTCGGCTCATTGGTAAACAAATCGTAATTTATAATTTCGCAGGGGTAGTCTCTGCGGAAGAAATAACCCTCGGGCAGTATATTTGTCCGAAGCCATTCCTCATGTGTGTCAAATTTGCTTCGGGACTTAAGATATTTATAAAGGATATATTGTGTGCTCAACGGTTCACGCAATGCGTCAACAATATTACTCATCGCCATCATCAGACACATTGCCGTACCATCGTCCTCAAAATCAAGCAGTTTGTTTATGGACGCCTGAAGAAGAACTCCCGATGTCAAATCGTTCTCGCGAACACCGTCGGCAAGCTCCAGAGCCGCATTGGACACAGCGGTAAACTGCTCCTCTGAATACGCCCCGATATCATCAAGGGGTTCTGTTTCTTCAATTATATGTTCAAGCACAATTTCATAATTCGACATATCATATTCAAGTTCTCCGATCAACTCATCGGAGATTTTTATTCTGTCGGTTTGGATTTTTGTGCCGTTCCCAACGATAACCCGAATCGCGTTATCGCCGTCCACAGATAAGTATATTCCGTTTTTATCGGTCATTCTATTCGCCCCCTTATCTACATTTTAGCATTATCCACAAGAAAAATCAATATGAAATTTTGTATGGAATGGATTTTTGCGTTTTTTGCGGAA